>JAFQHB010000158.1 GCA_017398165.1 Bacillota bacterium | reverse complement strand
CACCCGTAAGGGTGGATATCATTGAAAAAGCCGTCAATCTTTATACAAGATTGACGGCTTTTTCTGGCGGGGGCACTAGGACTCGAACCCAGAACCTATGGTTTTGGAGACCACCACTCTACCAATTGAGCTATACCCCCAAACAGTATTTTAATTATACACACAACAGCCCGGCAAGTCAAGAGTTTTTTCACACCAGGCGCAAAAAAGGCAGAAAAAAGCCCCGCTATCCATATCAGATAGCGGGACTGATAAAACACGACTATTCTACGGTTACGGATTTCGCCAGATTCTTGGGCTGGTCAATACTGCAGCCTTTCTGACTGGCAACGTAATAAGAGAACAACTGCAGCGGCAGCACCGTCAACGAGGGCTGCAGCAGCGGCAAAGTCCTCGGTACATAGAATACTGCGTCGGCCACCTCGGCCATACGCTCATCCCCGCGCACCGCCACTGCCAGCAGATACGCGCCGCGCGCTTTTACTTCCTCGGCGTTGCTTTTGATCTTATCCACCAGCGCATCGTGCGTAGCCAGCGTCACCACCAGCGTGCCCTGCTCGATCAGCGAGATAGTACCGTGCTTCAGCTCGCCGCCGGCATAAGCCTCGGAATGGATGTACGATATCTCTTTCAGCTTCAGGCTGCCCTCCAGCGCCACCGCATAATCGAGGTTGCGCCCGATGAAGAAAATGCTGTGCTTGTTATAAAGCTGCGAGGCCATAAACTGTATTTCTTCTTTTTCTGCCAGCAGGCTCTCCATCTGCTGCGGCAGCTGCTGCAGCGCCTGATAATGGGCAGCGCGTTCCTCCGCCGCCATAGTACCCAGCAGCTCGGCAAATTTCAGCGCCAGCAGGTAGATCACCGCCAGCTGCGTGCTGTATGCCTTGGTGGTGGCGACAGCGATCTCCGGCCCGGCCCAGGTGTAGAGCACATCATCCGCCTCACGCGCGATGGTGGAGCCCAGCACGTTGACAATAGCCAAAACGTGCGAGCCCTGACGCTTGCCCTCACGCATCGCGGCGATGGTATCGGCCGTCTCGCCGGATTGAGATATCACGATCATCAGCGTATGCTCATCAATGATCGGGTTGCGGTAACGAAACTCCGAAGCGATATCCACCTCTACCGGGATACGCGTGGTCTGCTCCAGCACGTATTTGCCCACTGCCCCCACGTGATAAGAAGAACCGCAGGCCACGATATAAATTTTACGGAAGTCCTCCAGACGTTCACGCGTGATGTGGAAATCATCCAGCACTATCTCCCCGTCCTGCAGACGCGGGCTGATAGTCTTTTGCAGGCTCTGCGGCTGCTCCATGATCTCTTTGAACATAAAATGCTCATAGCCGCCCTTTTCCGCCGCCGATACGTCCCAGTCGATCACGGTTACTTCTTTCTCTATCCGCTCGCCGTTGATATCGTAGACAGCTACGTTATCAGCCTGCAGCACCACAATCTCCTGATCATCCAGATAGCAGACGCGCTGCGTATAGGCCAGCATCGGCGATACATCCGAAGCCACCAGATTGGCGCCCTCGCCCAGACCCAGCACCAGCGGGCTGTCCTTGCGTACGGCATAAAAGCGATCGGGCTGATCGGCACACAGTATGCCCAGTGCATAAGAGCCCTCCAGCTTGCCGACTATACGGCACATAGTCTCCAGCATATCGCCGCACTTGCCGTAATAATACTCCACAAGCTGCGCGATGACCTCGGTATCAGTCTGCGAGAGAAAGGTAAAGCCCTTGCCCAGCAGCATAGCCTTCAGCTGCTGGTAATTCTCAATAATACCGTTATGTACCACCGCGAAACGCCCGGAATTGCTGACATGCGGATGCGCGTTGACATCACTCGGCTCGCCGTGGGTAGCCCAGCGGGTGTGCCCGATGCCGATGCGGCCGTGTACCGTAGCACCCTCCTCGGTCAGGTCGCGCAGCACCTGCAATTTACCGGCAGCCTTGGCAAATTCGATCTCTCTGCCGTTCAATACGGCGATACCCGCGGAATCATAGCCGCGGTATTCCAGCTTCTCCAAACCCTTCAGCAATACGGGTGCGGCTTCATTCACGCCTGCATAGCCTACTATACCACACATAGTCTTTTCCTCCCATTTTACACCGAATAATTCACACCTATATTTCTCCGCCCTGCCGCCTGCATAGGCGTCTATACACCATCCGGCCACACTAATGGCATTTTACATATCATATATATGACAGATTATATTATAAAAAGCGCTTTTTGGCAAGAGATTTTCCGCCCGGTTTTTCCTGCGCCGTGTTGTTTTTTCAGCACAAATGATGTATACTATTATCTGGAATATTGTTTCTATTGAAATATTATTGCCATCCGGATGTTTTTGCGGATATTTTTTTGCGGGCATTTTCGCGGAAAAACAATCGCAAAAACGCCGTACCCCCCAAACGGCAAACATATTGGAGGACGTATGAAATACAAAGTAACCGGCGGCCAAAAACGCGGCGATAACTGCCTCGTCTGCGGCTTTGCCAACCGGCACAGTCTGGGTATGGATTTCTGGGAGCTGGAAAACGGCGAGCTGGCTTCTCTCGTCAGCATCAGGCCAGAGCACCAGAGCTACCCCGGGCGCACCCACGGCGGCATCATCACCGCTATGCTGGATGAAGTCATCGGCCGCGCCGTATGCATCGAGGACCGGCACTGCTGGGGCGTCACCACCGAGATCAACGTCAAATTCAAAAAACCGGTCCCGCTGGAAGAAACGGTGCTGGTAGTCGGGCGTGTCACCCGCAACCGCAGCCGTATGTTCGAAGGTACCGGCGAGATATACGCCGCCGACGGTACGCTGCTGGCCAGCGCCGCCGCCACCTATATGAAGATGTCCGTTGACAGGATATCCCAGGGCGGCAGCGCCCTGCTGACCGAGGATACCTGGCGATTCTGCCACGATCCCGCCGATATGCCGGATTATATCGAGCTGCCCTACTGAGCCGCACCAATACGGCGATACGCATCGGGCACAGCACCACAAAAAAATACTGCAATTTTTCAAAAGTACTGAATTTTTTATGAACACCCTTGCCGGTATATCCCGGCAATTATATTTTCTTAAATTCTGGAGGAGTGTATGGTAAGTTTTCTGAAAAAACTCTTTGACACCAATGCCAAAGAGCTGAAAAAATATGAGCAGCAGACCGCCCGCATCAACGCGCTGGAGCCGCAGATGGAGGCACTCTCGGATGAAGAGCTGGCTGCCAAGACTATCGATTTTCGCAGCCGTCTGGATGCCGGGGCCAATCTCAATGACCTGATGCCGGAGGCCTTCGCCGCTATCCGCGAGGCCAGCCGCCGCGTACTGGGTATGCGCCATTTCGATGTGCAGCTTATCGGCGGTATGGTGCTGAATGACGGCCGCATCGCCGAGATGAAAACCGGTGAAGGTAAAACTCTGGTGGCTACCTGCCCGGTATATCTCAACGCGCTGACAGGTAATGGCGTGCATATGGTCACCGTCAATGATTATCTGGCCGCGCGTGACAGCCAGTGGATGGGCAAGCTCTATAAATTTATGGGGCTTTCGGTCGGCCTGATTGGCCATTCGGTACCGCCGCCGCTCAAGAAAGAACAGTATCTCTGCGATATCACTTTCGGCACCAACAACGAGTTCGGCTTTGATTATCTGCGTGATAACATGGCCGTGCGTTCCGAAAATCTGGTACAGCGCAAGCTCAACTTTGCCATCGTGGACGAGGTGGACAGCATCCTGATCGATGAGGCACGTACACCGCTGGTCATCAGTGGCCGCGCCGCCAAGCCCACCGACCGCTATTACCAGATGGCCAAGCTGGCTTCGCTGCTGCGCCCCGGCACCGATGTTACCATTGATGAAAAGACCCGTGCTGTTATGCTAACGCCCGAAGGTCTGGCCAAAACCGAAAAAATGCTGGGCGTGGAAAACCTCTATGCCTATGTCAATACCGAGATCAACCATTACGTGCAAAACGCTCTGAAAGCCCGCTTCATCTTCTTCCGTGACCGTGATTATGTAGTAAAAGACGGTCAGGTAGTGATCGTTGATGAATTCACCGGCCGTTTGATGGATGGCCGCCGCTACAGTGATGGCCTGCATCAGGCTATCGAGGCCAAAGAAGGCGTTATCGTCAAAAACGAAAGCCAGACTCTGGCCAGCATCACCCTGCAGAATTACTTCCGTATGTACGATAAACTGGCCGGTATGACAGGTACCGCCAAGACCGAGGAAGAAGAATTCAAGGCTATCTACGGTATGGATGTTATTGAGATCCCCACCAACAAGCCGATGCAGCGCAACGACCTGCCCGATATCATCTACCGTACCGAGCAGGGCAAATTCAACGCCGTCATTGATGACATAGCCGCTATGCACGAAAAAGGCCAGCCGGTACTGGTGGGCACCGTATCAATCGAGAAATCCGAGCTGCTTTCCTCTCTGCTGAAGAAACGCGGCATCCCGCATCAGGTGCTGAACGCCAAACACCACGAACAGGAAGCCGAGATCATCGCCCAGGCCGGCAAGCTGGGTGCTGTTACCATCGCCACCAATATGGCCGGCCGTGGTACGGATATTATGCTGGGCGGCAATCCGGAATTCCGCCTGCTGCAGACCCAGATGAAAAACCCCGACCGCAAATGGACCCGCGCCGAGGAACAGGCCTGGCTGGCCCAGTACGAGGGCGAAGCCGCAGCCGAGCGCGAGCAGGTGCTGGCAGCAGGCGGTCTGGCCATCATCGGTACCGAACGCCACGAAAGCCGCCGCATCGATAATCAGCTGCGCGGTCGTTCCGGCCGTCAGGGCGATGTCGGCCGCAGCCAGTTCTACCTCTCTATGGAGGATGAGCTGATGCGCCGTTTCGGCGGCGATACGCTGACGGGTATGCTGGATAAGCTGGGTATGGATGATTCCTCGCCCATTGAGGCCAAAATGGTCAGCAAATCCATTGAAAGTGCCCAGAAGCGCGTCGAATCCCGCAACTTCGAGATCCGCAAGAGCGTACTGGAATACGACAACGTCATCAACCAGCAGCGTTCGCTGATCTACAAACAGCGTCAGGCCGTTATGGCCGGCGAGGATCTGCACGATCAGGTACTCTTTATGCTGCAATCCACCATCGAAAACATCGTCGGCCGCTTTACCAACGGCAGCGACTTCCCCGAGGAGTGGGATCTCGCCCCGATGCTGAGTGATCTGGAGGTGCCGCTGCCCAATCACGGCCTGCAGCCCGCCGATATTGCCAAACTCAGCAAGGACGAAGTCGTCCCGATGCTCTATGAAAAGGCTGTCGCCCATCTGGATGCCCGCGCCGCCAAGCTGGGCGCCGAACGTCTGCGCGAGCTGGAACGCCTGATTATCCTGAAATCCGTTGATGAAAAATGGATGGAGCATATCGACGCTATGGATCAGCTGCGCTTCGGCATCGGCTACCGTGCGCTGGCTCACCAGAGCCCCGTTGTCGCTTACCGTGATGAAGGCTTCATTATGTACGAGGCTATGGTGGCAGATATCCAGCTCAGTGTTTCCCGCCTGATCCAGCGTATCGAGGTGGTAGACGCCCCCAAAGAGCAGCAGAATGTGGTAGCCAGCCACCCCACAGCACCGCAGATTGCCCCCAAAGCTGCACCCCAGCAGCCGCCGCAGCCCAAACAAATGCCCGTCCACAGCAATAAGGTAGGCCGCAACGATCCCTGCCCCTGCGGCAGCGGTAAGAAATATAAAAGCTGCTGCGGCAAAAACGAAGAATAACCCTGCAGAATAACTTTAACAAAAATAAATTTTAAGACGATCTTGCTCCGCATCGGGGCGGCGGACTATCCTGTCGGATACGGCAAACCATCCCGAGGAGCACAAAATCGTCTGTCATACAAATAACTACCCAACAATTAACTTTAATCAAAAGTGAAAGCGAGAGGTGACAGGAATGCTGGAGGATTGGAAAGGCCAGATCGAAAAGGCCAAGTCCCGGCTGGCAGAGCTGCAAAAAGCTCTGGATATGACCTGAAAGGATGAGGAGGCCGCCCGGCTGGAGGAGCAAACCACTGCCCCCGGCTTTTGGGACGATCAGCAGGCAGCACAGGCGCTGCTGCAAAAGCTGAACACCCTGCGCGCCGAGATCAACAACTACAATCAGCTTACCGAGGCACTGGATGATATCAGCACCCTGTGGGAGCTGGCCACCGAAGAAGGCGATGAAAGCCTGGAGAAAGATATCGAAAAGGATTTTGCCGCCTTTGACAAAGCACTGGAGAAGCTGGAGATCGCAGTACTCTTCAGCGGCCCGTATGATGACCACAACTGCATCCTCACACTGCACGCCGGTGCAGGCGGCACCGAGGCGCAGGATTGGGCCGGTATGCTCTACCGTATGTACACCCGTTTTTGCGAGCGCAACGGCTTCAAATACGAAGTTATCGACTATCTGGACGGCGAAGAAGCCGGTATCAAGAGCGTGACCCTCGGCATCGAAGGCCCCAACGCCTACGGCCATTTCCGCTCGGAAAAAGGCGTACACCGTCTGGTACGCATATCCCCGTTTGATTCCTCCGCCCGCCGCCACACATCATTTGCTTCGGCCGATGTGATGCCGCAGGTACAGGAGGATAACGAAATCACCATCAACCCGGATGAGCTGAAGATCGATACCTACCGCAGCGGCGGCGCCGGCGGTCAGCACGTCAACAAGACCGACTCGGCGGTACGCATCACCCACCTGCCTACCGGCATCGTGGTACAGTGTCAGGATGAACGCTCGCAGTTCAATAATAAAGACCGCGCTATGAAGCTGCTGAAAGCCCGTCTGCTGGAGGAAAAAGTCAAAGAGCGCGAGCGTGAGCTGGCCGAGCTGCGCGGCGAAGTCACCGACATCGGCTGGGGCAACCAGATACGCTCCTACGTATTCCAGCCCTACCGTATGATCAAAGACCACCGCACCTCTTATGAGGTCGGCAACATTGACGCCGTTATGGACGGTGATCTGCTGCCCTTTATGAGCGCCTATCTCAAGGAGTTCAAAGGCTGATATTGCCGCACCAAATCTCGTTATAAAAGTTTGCCGATATATAAGTTTTGGGCTGTGTTCCCATCATTAAGTGAAGAATAAAAGAGCCTACCTTGTGCAAAGGGAGGTGCCCCCAAGGGGCGGAGGGATTGCCGGTACAGCATCAACCCCTCAGTCAGCTTCGCTGCCAGCTCAGCTATGCACTCCCCCTGCGGTCGCCTTACACAGGGGAGCCTTGTGAACCTGGCGTATATTCAGGAACACATCAAAACGCACAAAAATCAAAAAAGTTTGGGGAATCAGAAAAGTGAATATTTCCGCACTCGAAAACACCGCAAAAGAAATGCGGCGCGAGATCATCAAAATGATCACTGCCGCTGCCAGCGGCCATCCCGGCGGCTCTCTTTCCGCCACCGATATTTTGACCGTTCTCTACTTTGACAAAATGAACATCCGCCCCGAGGATCCCACCTGGGAGGGTCGTGATTACTTCGTTCTCTCCAAAGGCCACGCCGCACCGGCACTCTATGCCGCACTGGCACTGCGCGGTTTCTTCCCGAAGGAAGAACTGGCAGGCCTGCGCAAAATCGGCAGCCGTCTGCAGGGTCATCCCGTCAGCACCAAATGCCCCGGCGTTGACGTCAGCACCGGCTCGCTTGGTCAGGGCGTCAGCGTTGCCTGCGGTATCGCCAAAGGCCTGAAGATCGACGGCAAAGACAACCGTGTCTACACCCTGCTGGGTGACGGCGAATGTCAGGAGGGTCAGGTTTGGGAGGCATTGATGTTTGCCGCCCATTACAAGCTGAATAACCTGACCGTCATTATCGACCACAACCACCTGCAGATCGACGGCAACGTGGACGACGTTATGGCAACCTCGCCGCTGGATCAGAAACTGGACGCTTTCGGCTTCAACGTGCTGCAGATCAACGGTCATAATCTGGAATCCATCGCCACCGCGATCGACCGCGCCAAAGAATGCACCCACAAGCCCACAGCTATCATCGCCAACACCATCAAAGGCCGCGGCGTATCTTTTATGGAAAATCAAGCCGGCTGGCACGGCTCTGCCCCCAAACCCGAGGAAGCAGAGCAGGCGCTGCAGGAACTGGCCTAAGGAAAGAGAGGAAACACAATGACTAAAATTGCTACCCGCGACGCCTACGGCCGCACTCTGGCCGAACTGGCCGCCACAGATGAGAAATTGGTCGTTCTGGATGCCGACCTTTCCAAATCCACCAAAACCTGCGATTTCGCCAAGGTCTGCCCCGAGCGTTTCGTCAATATGGGCATCGCCGAACAGAATATGATCACCACCGCAGCAGGTCTTGCCACCGTCGGCAAGCACGTTTTCTGCAGCTCTTTCGCCATCTTCGCCGCCGGCCGCGCCTATGAGCAGATCCGCAACGCCGTGGCTTATCCCGGCCTGCCCGTCACCATCGCCGCTACCCACGCCGGTATCACCGTCGGCGAGGACGGCGCCACCCATCAGGCTATCGAGGATATCGCCCTGATGCGCGCCATCCCCGGTATGACCGTCATCGCCCCCGCTGATGCGCTGGAGGCCGAACAGGCAGTACGCCTGCTGGCCGAATATGACAAGCCCGCCTACCTGCGCCTGGGTCGTCTGGCTGTCGAGTCGGTAATGCCGGAGGATTATCAATTCACCATCGGCAAAGGCCACGTGCTGCAGGACGGCACCGACGCCGTTATCTTTGCCTGCGGCCTGATGGTACAGGAAGCTATGGCCGCCGCCAGACTGCTGGCCGACGAGGGTGTCAGCGCGGCCGTGGTAAATATCGCCACCATCAAGCCCCTTGACGAGGAACTGGTCATCAAAATGGCCAAACAGTGCGGTGCAGTCGTTACCGCCGAGGAACATAACATAATCGGCGGTCTGGGCAGCGCCGTAGCCGAGGTACTGGCCGAGAACTGCCCGGTACCGATGCAGCGTGTCGGCGTTGCCGATCGCTTCGGCCAGTCCGGCAAACCCGCCGAACTGATGGTAGAATACGGCCTGACCCCCGAAGTCATCGCCGCCAAGGTCAAGGCAGCCATCGCCCGCAAGTAACCCCCGCAACAAGGAGGTATGCCCGATATGAAGCCCGACAACAAGCGCCGCACCCGGCTTTACAACCTGATCTTCCCGATCTGGCTGCTGCTGTCGCCGCTGATACTGCCGATCTCGGCACTGGTTCCGCCTTTCCTGCTGGTATTTTTGATCGCACTGATCGGCAATTTTGCCATCGATACGCTGGTCGTCTGGCTCTCGCTGCGGCTGCAGCATATCACCGACGCCTGGCAGCAGACCAAAAAGGTGATAATAAAGGTCTGGCTGTACGGATTCTTCGCCGACCTGCTGGGCGCAATACTGATGTCCGTCGCTGGCGGGGCAGCATCGAACTATGACTTTCACTCCGCGCTGATGTACACCTCACCTTTTGATTATACGCCGGCAGCACTCTTTGCTCTGCTCTGCGTGATACTTACCGGCGTGCTGATATACCGATTCAACAGCCGCAAAGCCCTGCTCGGCGCAGATATCGATGATCGCACCCGCCGCCTGACGGCACTGGCAATGGCGATCATCACCGCCCCCTGGACGTTCCTGCTGCCGACACGATGGTTTTATTAACTGCTTTCCGAAAGCCTCCCTCCGGGGAGGCTTTTTACTTTGCCCGCAGCCCCCACCACCTCTGCCCGCACACACGATGCAAAGGCGCAACCCCGCAGGGGGGAATCGCTGTG
>JAFQHB010000157.1 GCA_017398165.1 Bacillota bacterium | reverse complement strand
CGAAGATCATACAGCTTTTGCAGAATGTATCTGTATAAAGTATTTCCTCACACTCCTTTCTATAATAATAAACACCAAAACCTCTAAAATCTAACACCTATTTTAGAAAATTTTTTCGTATTAAAGAATTTTTTTACCACAGCACAAAAAAAGAGCCCGGGAATTACTCCCGAGCCCTTATATATCTTAGTGATTAAATCTTACTGAGCAGTCATCTTGGCTACTTCGGCAGCCAGATCGTCAACCTGTTTCTCGATGCCTTCGCCCACAACGTAGCGGACAAAGCTCTTGACCTTTACGTCAGTGCCTACAGCCTTGGCGATCTTCTCAACATACTGGCCAACGGAGATGTCGCCGTCCTTAACGAAGGGCTGCTCTACCAGGCAAGTCTCTTTCAGTTCTTTCTTCAGACGGCCGATAACCATCTTCTCAGCGATAGCAGCGGGTTTGCCCTCGCCCAGAGCCTGCTGCATCAGGATCTTCTTCTCGTGCTCCAGATATTCCGGATCAACACCGCTCTCATCAACGAACTGAGGATTCATAGAAGCAACCTGCATAGCAACGTCGCGGCCCATAGTCTTGATGGTATCAACATCAGCAGTCTCGGTAGCGAACTCTACCAGAACGCCGATCTTGCCGCCGCCATGGATATAGCCGGCGCTTACGCTGCCCTCAGCAGCAAATTTAGCAAAACGACGGATGGTCATATTCTCGCCGATCTTAGCGATCTTGGCAGCCAGCTCGTCCTTCACAGTGCCGTCGCCCATCGGTGCAGCCAGCAGCTCTTCTACATCAGCGAAGTCATTAGCCAGCACTACCTGTACGAAAGCATCTACCATAGTAACGAACTCTTCGTTCTTGGCAACAAAGTCAGTCTCAGAGTTTACCTCGATGATAGCACCATGCTTGCCATCCTCCGAGTAGCCGATAGCAACGATACCCTCAGCAGCAACACGGCTGGATTTCTTGGCAGCCTTGGAAAGGCCTTTCTCACGCAGGTAATCGATAGCGGCTTCCATATCGCCGTTGGTTTCGACCAATGCTTTTTTGCAGTCCATCATACCTGCACCGGTTCTTTCGCGCAGTTCTTTTACAATTGCAGCACTAATAGCCATTGATAATTCCTCCTGATTTTTGTTTTGGTGAAAAAAAGGAGGCGGCGAGGCAAGCCCCCCTACCTCCTTTACAAGGTTCGAATCTTGATAATTACTCAGCCTCAGCAGCAGCTACTTCTTCGATATCAGCAGCAGCTTCTTCGCCCTCAGCTACCAGAGCAGCCAGATCCTCTTCAGGAGCCTCAGCGAAAGAAACGCCCTGGTTGCCCTCGATGACAGCGTCAGCCATTTTGCCGGTCAGCAGTTTGACGGCACGAATAGCGTCATCGTTGCCGGGGATGGGATAATCGATCTCATCGGGATCGCAGTTGGTATCAACGATAGCAACGATCGGGATGTGCAGACGTTTTGCCTCAGCAACAGCGATACGCTCTTTGCGGGGGTCAACAATGAACATAGCACCCGGTTTGCCCTTCATATCTTTAATACCGCCCAGGAAACGCTCCAGCTTCTCCATCTCGTGCTTCAGTACGGAAACTTCTTTCTTGGGCAGCTTCTCAAAGGTACCGTCCTCCTGCATAGTCTCCAGTTCACGCAGACGTTTGATACGGGTCTGGATGGTGTTAAAGTTGGTCAGCATACCGCCCAGCCAACGCTCGTTTACATAGTACATACCGCTGCGCAGAGCCTCATCGCGGATAGCGTCCTGAGCCTGCTTTTTGGTGCCGACGAACAGAATGCTCTTGCCCTCGGCAGCAACGGACTTCATAAAATTGTAAGCCTCGTCAACTTTGTGAACGGTCTTCTGCAGGTCGATGATGTAGATACCGTTTCTCTCGGTGAAGATGTAACGAGCCATTTTGGGGTTCCATCTTCTGGTCTGGTGGCCGAAATGTACGCCGGCCTCCAACAGCTGTTTCATAGAAATTACAGACATTTTTTCCTCTCCTTTTGTTTGAACCTCCGGCAGTTTCCAATACCCTGCATCCTGATACGGACACTGGCAGGGCACATCGGCTGCCGTGATTATTTTAAGCCGTTTGTTATTATACCACAGCAAAAAACATATCGCAAGCAGTTTTTTTGAAAATTTCCCCACTTGCGATATATTTTTATAATTTTTTATCTAAAATTCAACTGTAAAGGAACTTACCTCAAGGCTCCCCTGTGTAAGGGGACCGCAGGGAGTGCGTTAGCTGCCCTGGCAGCGAAGCTGACTGAGGGGCTGATTATGCCTGCCGTGTGTCAGATAGAGTATCCTCCTGTTCACCCGACGTTATCACATAGCCAGACGACCGATGATCTCACCGCCGCTCAGCACGTAAATCTCCTTGCGGCGCTCCTTGTTGCCATCGTCATCCTTCTTCACAACGGTAGTGTCGATATACAGCACCGCCTGCTCGTTTTCATCCATAGCATAGGCGTCAACACTGAATCGCAGCCATTCCTCATTGGCACCGTCGCTGTTGGCGGAGATATATTCCTCCAGCGCCGCAGCGATCATATCATCATCTACGTTGGCCAGTGTCATGGCCATATCCAGATCCATCTCGCGCTCTACGATTTTGTCAAAAACATAGCTGCTTACTTCATTCTCGGTATTTTCCGCATCAGCCAGCTGCTCCGTTACCAATACGCTGAGGTAATTCTCGGTATCCATAGCATAAGTATTCACACTGGCAGTCTCGCCCTCGGCAGGATTATCCAGCCAGGCCTGCCATTCGGTCATTTTGCTCTGCAGATCCTCATTAAAACCGTTGAAAGCATCAGCCGTTACATCATCCTCATCCACCACGAATTGCGGGATGCAGATATTGATGCCCTCCCCTGATTCTTTCAGAGCGATCTCCAGTGCATCGACGCTTTTTAATTGCTGCCAGGCAGCACCGGTAGTCATCCCCGGATCCAGCGCCTGATCCTGCGCCGGATCATCCGAGGTACACCCGGCCAACATACCACTTGTCAGCAGTGCCATCGCCAGCACCGCGATCTTACCGCCCAGCGCGGTCTTTCCCTCCTGTTTACCAAACATCTTGTCACATTCCTCCTTTTATTTGCCCGCCTAATTTCACATCATACGCGGGTCTATCACATATCACAAGCCGCATACTCCCTCACGACTTGCTCACTATAAATACAAATTTAACCATTATTTTCTTTCACCATATCCCATAATTATTTAGTTTCTACCATATTATATAGATTCTGTAATATATGTGTACAAAGCGATTTTCCGGCATAACAAAACCGGCAGCCACACCACAGATTTTATCTGCCGTATGCTGCCGGTCATTTATTACTTATCAGACTTTAATTATTTAGTCATTTCTTTAGCCAGACGATAACCCTCGGCATAGGCCTTCAAATTGCGCTCCAGCGATTTCCCGCGGAAGCTGTTGGCCAGTGCCTTATGTGCTGCCTCCTCGGTCACCATATTGGTCAGACCGACGATAGTGCCCATCGCCACAACGTTGGCGGACATTTCGTTGCCCATATCACGGGCAGTCTCGATGATCGGCAGGCCGATGACCCGCACCGATTCCTTCTCCTTGCCGCTCAGTGCTACGAAATCACTGTCTACTATCAGCATACCGCCTTCAATTACCTCGGCCGCGTAGCTGTCATAAGCCTGCTGAGAAAGGCAGAGCAAAATACCCAGATCGGTTACCTTGGGATAATGGATAGGCGTATCTTTGATAACGACCTCGCCCTGGCTCTTGCCGCCGCGGGATTCCGGGCCGTATACCTGGCTCTGTGCCGCATAATATCCATCATAAAGCGCCGCCTCGGCCAACAACACCGCACAACGGATGATACCCTGACCACCCGTACCGGAAAAGCGAACTTCATACTTCATTATGCTTCACCCGCCTTTGCCTCGGCCAGCAGCTGCGCCATCTGCTCGCAGTATTCCACAGCCTCAGTCTCAAAATGCTTGCCGATAATGATTTTATCCTGCAGTTCTTCTTCGGTCATTTTGGCCGCCTGCTGCACGGTAACGGTGGATTCTTTCAGCCAGTTCATCATAGCCGCCGGGGCAGGCATATCGTTGTGCCGGCCATAAGAGATCGGACAGGTAGCCACAGCCTCCACCACCGAGAAGCCCTTGTGATTGGCCGCCTCTACGATCAGATTAGTCAGCTGCACTGCATGATATACGTCACAGCGCGCCACATAAGTAGCACCGGCGCCGCGCGCCAGATCCACCAGATTAAAGGCACGGTCGATGCTGCCGTAAGGAGCGGTAGTCGCTTTCTTGCCCAGAGGAGTCAGCGGCGAGAACTGGCCGCCGGTCATACCGTAAATACTGTTGTTGATGACAATAGCCGTCATATCGATATTGCGGCGGCAGGCATGGATGAAATGATTGCCGCCGATAGCAGCAGCATCACCGTCGCCCATTACTACGAATACTTTCAGCCGCGGTTCGGCCACCTTGGCGCCGGTGGCAAAAGCCAACGCCCGGCCGTGCGCGGTATGCACAGTGTTCAGATCCATATAGCCCGTCATACGCGAGGAGCAGCCGATACCGGAAATCATCAGCACATCATCCTGCGGATAGCCGAGCTTATCCAAAGCCCTGGCCAATGCCGACATCACGATACCGTTGCCGCAGCCCGGGCACCAGATATGCGGCAGGTTGCCACGGAAATACTTCTCGTATACAGCTTCCATTACAGCTCAACCCCCAATTCCGCAGCTTTCGCTTTGATAGCTTTCTGAATATCGCCGGGTGCGATCAATTTGCCATTCACCTGAGTCACCGAGAAGAAAGGCTGATCGCCCAGCGCAGCTTTTACCTCGCTGGCCAGCTGCCCCATATTCATCTCCGGCATCACGACCATCTTCTTGCCGGCGCAATAATTGCGGATAGCCGCTGCCGGGAAAGGCCAGATAGTCTTCAAACGCAGCAGACCGATTTTTTTGCCGGCCTTACGCATGATCTCCATAGTCTCATAAGCCGAACGCGCCACCGCACCGTAAGCGATGATAACAGCCTCGGCATCATCCAGCATTACTTCCTCAAACTCGGCAATATCGTCGACGTTAGACTCGATCTTGTCGTGGATACGATGGATAAACGTCTCTACCGCCTTGGCGTCAGATGTATAAAAACCTGCTTCATTATGTATAAGGCCGGTAAAGTGATAACGCTCGCCCTGACCCAGCGGCACGAAGCCCGGCACACCGCTTTCGGTATTCTCAAAGGGTACATATTTGCCCTCACCCTTACCGGCACGGTCGATGATCTCCGGCTCGGGATCTTCCGAGATATCAAAGCCCTCGCGCAGATGGCCGATCTTCTCATCCAGCAGCACCACTACCGGCGTACGGTATTTCTCAGCCAGATTAAATGCACGG
>JAFQHB010000156.1 GCA_017398165.1 Bacillota bacterium | reverse complement strand
GTGAAGATCCTGGGGACTGAGGGTAACTGGTATCGTATCAGTATCGGTAACGTGACCGGTTATGTTTCCGCCGAGTACGTCAAACAGTAAGCGGTTGGTGAGTGAGCAAACGTGAAGCGCCGGTCAGGGCAGGGCTCTGGCGGCGCTTCTTTTATGTATTTCCGTGATATCGCCGCTATATCCATCGTGAGGTTGGCAAGCCGGCAGACATAAGGATTATATTCGGAAAGCACAGGCATTATAAGCATAGGCATTATATAAGAAAAGAGGTGTCGGGTGAATGCAGAAGAAAACGGGCTGCGCGCATTGTGAATCAACGCTGGTGCATACATCGGTGGTGGAGGGTGTACGGGGGCATCTGGTGGATGATGCTGTGGTGCAGGAGATGGCCGGGATGTTCAAAATGATGGCCGACCCGACGCGGCTGAAGCTGATAAACGCGCTGATGTTATCGGAGATGTGCGTGTGTGACCTGACGGAGCTGATGGGGATGTCGCAATCGGCGGTATCGCATCAGTTGGCGGCACTCAGGAAAAGTCGTCTGATAAAATCACGCCGTGACGGCAAGCAGATATTTTATTCGCTGGATGACGAGCATATCGGCCTGCTTTTTAATCAGTGCCTGATACACTCGCGGGAAGAGTAAAGAAATACAAAAAACGGACGAAGCGTGGTGCTTCGTCCGTTTTGCTTTCAGGCCCGGGCGAGGAGTTTGCCGAGCTCTTCGCATTGGGTCATACCGTCATCATCGGGGCGGTCGTTGATGATGAGGCCGGCACCCCGGAACACCGTACCCCCGGCAGCGGTTACGCGCTCCTGCCATTTATTCATCCATTCGCCGCCGCCCCAGCCATAAGAGCCAAACAGGGCGACCGTGCGGCCGTCAAGCTCCGGCAGCAGCTTGGCGAAGAAAGGCTCAAACTCACTTTCCTCCAGTGCTTCGGCGCCCATAGCGGGGCAGCCCAGCGCCAGCATATCGGCATCCAGCGCCTGTGCCGGGGTTATTTCGCTGACGTTGTATATTTTGACGTCAGCACCGGCGCTTTTGGCGCCGTCAGCGATGCAGTCGGCCATTATTTGGGTGTTGCCGGTCATTGTCCAGAAGATGATATTCAGTTTGCTCATAGTGTACACTCCTTTTATATAGTTGATTTTATGCGGTCTGATTATTGTGGAAGAACATCAGGATGCCGACGCCTATAATGATGGCATAGCCGAGGAAGCTCAGCACGTCGGGGATCTGATCAAAGAGCAGGAAACCGTAAATCGCGGCGAAGATGACGATAGCGTAATCAAATACTGATATCTCGCGCGAGGGGGCCAGCGCATAAGCGTAGGTAAGGCATATCTGGCCGCCCGCTGCGAAAAATCCCGCCAGCAGCAGGAAGATGAACTGCGTGCCCGTCATCGGGTGGTAATCAAGTATAAGCTGCGGCAGCAGTATCAGGCAGGAGAACGCCGAAAAGAAGAATATGATAAAAGGCTTGTGGACGCCGTGGCCGGTGAGATAACGCACCATAGTGTACGCAGCACCCGCGCCGAAGCCGCCCAGCGTGGCGATAAGCGCCGGGAATGAGGTAAGTGCGCCGAAGCCGGGGCGGATGATGCAGAGCGCACCGATGAATGCTGCCGCGATGGAGGCCGCCTGTACGCGGTCTATCTTCTCGTGCAGGAAGAGCCAGCAAAGGAATACGGTGATGAAAGGCGAGAGGCGGTTTAATATCGAGGCATCGGCCAGCAGCATATGGTCGACAGCGTAATAATTGCAGATAACGCCCATAGTGCCGAATATCGAGCGCAGTATCAGGCCGCCGGTGTGCTGCCTGATGATGGGCAGGTTTTGCTGCAGCATATCACGCTGACGCCACATCAGCGCCGCGGCGAAGAACATCGCGATCATATTGCGGAAGAAGGCTTTTTGCATAGTGGGCAGATCGCCTGCCAGCCGCGCAAAGGTGTTCATAGTGGCAAAGAAAAACGCGGTGCAGATGACCAGCAGTATCGCCTGGGTCTTGTTGCTGGGCTTGGGCATGGCGCTGCCTCCTGTATTTTGTGTGGTGATATGATATATTATAGCACAAATCGTGCGGTGCGGCACATATAAATATTCGGGGAGGTGCGGGCGGCGGGTAGGGCATAGTATTGACTTTGGCGCGGGAATTGATTATAATTTAGGAAGATTCGGCGGTGTTTGGTGCGTTGCCGAAAGTATCTTAGCTGTTTTATCCGGGTGGGGCTGCTGCCGCGGCTTTTATGCCCCGGGTAGGAGCCGGCAAAAGGATCGACTGTACCGTCGGTTTTTTGTCGGCCTTTTTTGTTTTACCGGCAGCTAATGGGCGGGGGCGATGATAAATATGGATATAAAAAATATGGATATAAAAAATACCAATGCGTTAAATACGGATGTGACGGATACCGGGGCGGTGCAGGGGCGTGATAAGCGGCGGCGGATATTGCTGGCAGCCTACGCCAAGTTGCCTGCGGGTACGACAGCGCAGCATCTTTATGATAATCTGGTGCTGGTGGTGATCGTTGACCGGCAGACCGGGGTGATACAGCGGGCGGAATTTTCTTTCGTTACCGAGGCCGCACGGGATTTCCTGACCGACCTGCTGGTGGGGTACGAGCTGGGGCGTGGTGCGGATGAGCTGGTATCGCTGGTGCAGGAGGTATACTTCGGCCCGCTGAAGAAAGCGATAATTGCTGCTATCCGTACGGTGGCCGGGCAATATAATGAATTGCGCGGGATCTGACTGCGGGAGATATAAGTATATTGGGCAGGGGGAGATGAGTTTATGAGCCTGAGTATGGCGCATATCATCAGTATCGTGGCCACACTGGCCCTGATAATGGGGCTGGGCGTGTGGTCCGGCAGGCGGGTGAAGAACGCGGATGATTTCAATAACGGCGGCAAGAGCGCCGGGACGCTGCTGGTGGCCGGTACTATCGCCGGGACGCTGGTGGGCGGCAGCTCGACTATCGGCACGGCGGAGCTGGCGTATATTTTCGGCTTCTCGGCGTGGTGGTTTACTCTGGGCTCGTGCATAGGGTGTCTGCTGCTGGCGGCGGTGTATGCCATACCGGTACGCCGGAGCGAGTGCGCGACCATCCAGGAGATCATCAGCCGTGAGTACGGCAAAACGGCGGGGCTGGTGACTTCGATACTGACGTCGCTGGGTATCGTGCTGAATATCGTGGCGCAGATATTGGCGGCTAATGCACTGCTGGGCTCGATGTTCGGCTTTTCTCCGGTGGTATGCTCGGTGGTCAGTGTGGTCATTATGGCGTGCTATGTGCTTTTTGGCGGTATCCGCGGCTCGGGCATATTGGGCTGGGTCAAGATGGGTCTGATCTATATGGCGGCGGTATGGTGCGGCGTGCTGGCACTGGTGCTGGCCGGTGGTTTTGGCGGGCTGCGGGATGCGCTGCCGGCGACGTATTTTTATCCGTTCGCGCGCGGTTTTGGCAAGGATTTCGGCGCGGGGCTGAATGTAATGCTGGGCGTGGTATCGACGCAGACCTACATACAGGCGGTGCTGATGGGGCGCACCAATCGCGAGGCGGTGCGCGGCTGTCTGGTGGCGGCGGCGATGACCCCGCCGGTGGGGCTTTTCAGCATCTTCGTGGGGATGTATATGCGTATCAACTTCCCCAGTGTGGCAGCGGCCGAGGCCTTTCCGACTTTTATTCTCGATCAGCTGCCGGCAATACCGGCGGGTGTGGCGATGGCGGCGCTGCTGATCGCGGTGGTGGGTACCGGCAGCGGTATGGCACTGGGCTTTGGTGCGATCATCAGCAACGACATTTACAAACGCTTTATTGACCGTAATGCTGACAAGCGGCGGATGCTTTGGGTTTCCCGAGTGATCATTATGGCTTCTCTGGTGTTCTCGGCGGTGTTTACGCTGGGCAGCCTGGGCTCGGCAATACTGACGTGGGGCTTCCTCTCGATGGGCCTGCGCGCGGTGGTGCTACTGGCCCCGATGACGACGGCGCTTTTCCTGCCGGGGCGGATACCTGCGCGGGCGGCGGTGGCGGCCAGCTGTCTGGGTATTGCTGCGATGCTGGCGGCTGCTATTATCGACCTGCCCTTTGATGCGCTCTTTGTGGGGATGCTGGCGGCGGCGTTGGTGTTGGCTGTCGGCTTGGTGATGGGCGGCAGGCGTGCGGATGCCTGATACATATCTTAGATATATAAGAGCATATAAGAGCAGCTTCGCCGTGGCGGCGGGGCTGCTTTTTGGGTATGTGTGGGGCGGCTTGTCAAAGAGGGCGGGGTGTGCTAAAATAAGTTGAGAAATTTTAGTGAATAGGGGTGCTGCGGATGCGGCAGTTAATGAAATATAAGCTGGTAACACATAATGAGGATGCAACGCGGCGTCTGGGCAGACTGCTGGGCGAGGCGGTGCCGCCGGGGACTTTCGTGGCACTCTTTGGCGAGATGGGTGCGGGCAAGACGCATCTGGTGCAGGGTGTGGCTGCCGGGCTGGGTATTGCGGCGGCCGTTACCAGCCCGACTTTTACATTGGTGAATGAATACGGCGGCGGACGGCTGCCGCTGGTGCATATGGATCTCTTTCGTCTGGCATCGGAGGATGATATCGTGGAGCGCGGTATCGAGGAATATCTGACGGTCGAGGCGGTGGCACTGGTGGAATGGCCCGAGGTGATGGGCTGCTATATGCCGGAGCCGCGCCTGGAGATACGGCTGGAGCGCTGCCTTGATGAGGGGCAGGAGGATTGGCGCACGATAGAGATCGCTGCTATTGGCGGTGCGGATGAGAAATGGCTGGAGGAGGCATTGGAGAGATATGCGGATATTGGCGTTTGATGCGGCCGGCAAGGGGCTTTCGGTCGCAGTGGTGGAGGAAGGACGGGTGCTGGCCGAGGCCGGGCTGAACGTAGGGCTGACACATTCACAGCGGCTGCTGCCGTTGGTGCAGTCACTGCTGGCAGCGGCGGATATCGCACCGGACAGGCTGGATATGGTGGCGGTGACCAATGGCCCCGGCTCTTTCACCGGGCTGCGGATCGGCCTGGCTACAGCCAAGGGGCTGGCCGAGACCTGGGGCGTGCCGCTGGCGGCGGTATCTACTCTGGCGGCGGTGGCTTATGCGGCGCGCGGTATGGGGGCGCTGATCTGCCCGATGCTGGATGCGCGGCGCAACGAGGTCTATACCGCACTTTATGATGCCGCAGGCGGCGAGATATGGCAGCCGCAGGCCATAGCCCCGGATGAGCTGGCGGACAGGCTGGCCGGGCTGGCTGCCGACGTGATACTGGTCGGTGATGCGGCGGCACTGTATTGGGATATGATGCAGGACAAGCTGGGTGACAGGGTACGCCTGACCCCGCCTGAGCGCCGTCTGTGGGGTGCGGTGGGCTGCGGCTTTATCGCGCTGGCCCGGCCGGATTTGGCAGAAAACGCCGCGGCGGCACAGGCCTTTTATCTGCGGCTTTCGGAGGCGGAGCGCAACCGGCTGGCCAAAGAAGCCAAAGAAAAGGAAGCCCGGGAGCAAAAAGACGGTGTCGGCGTATGATGCTGATCGAGCTGACGGCGGATAATATCGACCGCTATATTGACGCGCTGATGCGGATAGAGCAGGAGGCTTTTGCCCAGCCGTGGAGCAGGGAAGCCTATATCGAGGAGGCATCGCGGCCAATAGCGCATCTGGTGGCACTGGTGGAGGATGGCTGTCTGGTGGGCTATGCCGGATTTTGGCAGGTGCTGGATGAGGCAGACATCAACAACGTGGCGATAGCCGCCGAGCGCCGCGGTGAAGGCCTGGGCAAGCTGCTGATGGGCGGCCTGCTGGATATCGCGCGGCTGCTGGGGTGTACGCGGATAAATCTGGAGGTGCGTGCCGGTAATGCGGCGGCTATTGCGCTGTACCGGGGCTGTGGATTCACCGAATGCGGGCGGCGTGCCGGGTATTATCAGGATAACGGCGAGGACGCACTGCTGATGCAGTGGTCGGCATCAGGTAATCAGTAAGAGCGGACGGATAATCAAACAGACAAGTGGATAGTGAACAGATAATGGAGCGGATAATACTATGGTAAAGATATTGGCAATCGAGAGCAGCTGTGATGAGACTGCTGCTGCGGTCATTACTGACGGTTATCGGTTGATGTCCAATGTGGTGGCATCGCAGATACCGACGCACCGGCTGTATGGCGGCGTAGTGCCGGAGATCGCATCACGGCAGCATCTGGATGCGGTGGTGCCGGTGGTGCGGCAGGCACTGGAAGAAGCCGGGCTGACGGCGGCCGAGCTGGATGCGGTGGCGGTAACGCAGGGGCCGGGGTTGATCGGCTCGCTGCTGGTGGGTGTATCCTACGGCAAGGCACTGGCTTTTGCGGCGGGCAAGCCGCTGATCGCGGTGCATCATCTGGCCGGGCATATGAGCGCGCCTTTTTTGGAGCATCCCGAGCTGCAATTCCCGTATCTGGCGCTGGTGGTATCGGGCAGCCACAGCGGTGTGGCATTGGCCGAGGCGCCGGGGCGGTACCGCCTGCTGGGGCAGAGCCGGGATGATGCGGCGGGCGAGGCCTTTGACAAGATCGCGCGGGCACTGGGTCTGCCGTATCCCGGCGGGCCGGCAATTCAGGAGATGGCGGCGCGCGGGCAGGCGATATATGATTTCCCCTGTGCGTGGCTGGGGGATAGCTATGATTTCAGCTTCAGCGGGCTGAAGTCGGCAGTGCTGAATTTCCTGAATAAGGCACGGATGAAAGGCGAGGAGTATCGCATCGAGGACGTGGCGGCATCGGCGCAGGAGGCTATCGTGCGGGTATTGGCCGAGAAAGCCTGCCGGGCAGCCGGCGAATACGGTATGGATACCATCGTGCTGGCCGGCGGTGTGGCCTCTAATCAGGCTCTGCGTGACCGGGTGGAGGAATTGGCCGGGGGACGGCGGGTGATCTATCCCTCGCCGCAGTATTGCACGGATAATGCGGCGATGATCGGCGCGGCGGCGCTGGCCAAATATGCCGCCGGGGAGTTTGCCGATATGACGCTGAATGCCGAGGCCAATCTGCCGCTGTATTTTTACGTACAGTAGTGCGGCGCATAAATATGCAGCACGGCGGCGGCTGTGCGCGGCGCGGCGTGCATAAGGTTTGCACGATATACTGTGGATATCACCCTGTGGAAAATGTGGAAAAGTCTGTGGAATACCCTGACGGCGGGCGTTGACAGGGTGCGTCGGGGTTGTGTGTAAACTGCGTATATGCAGATGGATGAATACGATGAGTAAACGGCGGCAGGAGCGTGGCGTATGATGAGTAAGGCAGAATTGCGGCGGGAGCTGCTGACCAGACGGCGGCTGATGACAGCCGATAAGGCGGCGGAGCTTTCGGGCAGGCTGTCCGAGCGGCTGGCGGAGTGGCTGTTGGCACGGCCGGAGCGGCGGGTTTTCAGCTATCTGGCCTATGGGCGCGAGGCTGATCTGGATGCGCTGCACCGGCGGCTGTGGCAGGCTGGTTTTATGATCGCGGTGCCGGTGATGTCTGGGCTGCCGGATGGTGTGATGCAGGCGGCAGCGTATCGGCCTGATGTACCGCTGCATAAGGCGGCGCTGGGCGTGTACGAGCCGCCGGGCGATGATATCTGGCCGCCGCAAACGGTGGAGCTGGTGCTGGCTCCGGGCGTAGGCTTTGATGCTGCCGGTAATCGGCTGGGGCACGGCAAGGGGTATTACGACCGCTTTTTGCCGCAGCTTTTGCCGGGTGTGCCGGTGGTGGGGGTGTGCTACGACTGGCAGGTGGTGGATGCCGTGCCGGTGGATGAGCACGACCGCCCGATGGACGTGCTGGTGACCGAGCGGCGGGTGATATATCCTGCCGAGGAATGATGACCGGGGAATGATGGTGGTAATCGTATAGGAGGTATGGTGATGAAGCGGCTGTTTGGTGTATTATTGGCAGGCGTGCTGGTAATGGGTCTGTCCGGATGTCAGGCGGAGCAGCAGGAACCGCAGGAGCTGCAAGCCTCTTCGGGTGTTTATTCTCTCTATGAGGGTTATGTTGCCGTTGATGGCGATAAACTGCTGGTAGATGATTTTGAGTTTGTCGATTTGGCTGATCTGTACTGGATACGCACTCTGGATCTGACTGTTGAGGATATGCCGAACGGCTATTATATTCACGATGTCTCGGATGAATTGCTGACCTTCACCCTGGATGAGTCGACCAGATATAATTTCTATGATACCGGCAATCTGTTTGTTGACATTGATGATGATAAAAGATATACCACCACCGATCCGGCGGAATTTATAGAAAAGTTCGATGCGGATGGTGATGGTGTGTTTGGCGACATACCTTTTGAGATACAGGTGCTGGAGGACGGCAGGGTGCTGAGCATCAGCGAGATATATGTGAACTGATGTGCGGCGGCCGCAGATAAACAGTGATAAATCAACAGTAATAAATGAATAGTAATCGATGAATAACGCGGCAGGGAGTGAAGTATGCTTAACCTGTCGCGTTTTTTTATTTATTGACCAAATGAGCGGTGAAAAATCTGC
Organism: Bacillota bacterium; assembly: GCA_017398165.1. GTDB lineage: Bacteria > Bacillota > Dehalobacteriia > UBA4068 > UBA4997 > Avidehalobacter. The sequence goes on along the minus strand of JAFQHB010000156.1, from coordinate 10,629 downwards.
AAAAAGGTGTTGACAAAGCGTTTAGCGCGGCATATAATAATAGTCAAGAAAGGTCAGAAAATCAAAAGGTCAAAAAGATAGGCTTAAAAAGATGATAGTGACGGGCGTTGCCGGTCCTGGCAGGGAGGTAGTAAATTATGGCAGCGACATTGGCTGAACAAATCGAAAACTATATCAAGAGGTTGCTGGCGTTATCGGATGACAACAGTGTGGAGCTGCGCCGGGCAGAGCTGGCCGAGATGTTTATGTGTGTGCCCAGCCAGATCAATTACGTGCTGAGTACCCGTTTTAACAGCGAGGCGGGATATTATGTGGAGACCCGGCGCGGCGGCAGCGGCTATGTGCGGATCATCCGCACCGGGCTGGCGGACAGCGGCGATCTGACGCGCCTGCTGGCCGAGGCCAAGGATAAGCCGGTCGGGCGCAAGGCGGCGGACAATCTGCTGCTGCGGCTGCGGGGTGAGGATATCATTACCGAGCGCGAGACGGCGATATTGCGTGCTATGCTGGCGGGCGATGCGCTGCGTCTGGCGGGTGATAATGAGGAATTGCTGCGCGGCAGGATGGTGCGGCTGCTGCTGATGAATCTGATACGAGGTGATTTGAAGAGTTAGCAGGTGTATGGCCGGACGGGCAGAGATTTTTCAGGAAGAATCTTCAGGAAGAATCAGTGTGATAATAAAATTGCGAGGTGTTGCAGATGTTGTGTGAACGATGTGGCAAGAATCAGGCCACGGTGCATGTCAAGAAAGTGATAAACGGCAAGGAAACGCAGGAAAATCTGTGTGAGGTGTGTGCCGGTGATGTATGGAGCTTTGGCGATCTGGATCTGAACAAGCTTTTCTCGGCCGGGATGGGCGGGCAGCGCGCGCTGGTGTGCGATGGCTGCGGGCAGAGCCTGGCGGAATTTAACAGCAGCGGGCGGCTGGGCTGCAGCCGCTGCTATCAGAGCTTTGCCGAGCAGCTCGCGCCGGTGATCAGACGTTTCCACGGGGCAAAACGGCACGTCGGCAAGGTGAAGCTGCTAAGCGGGGTGCCGGAGGGCGCGGCCTGGCGGGCTGATCCGGCGCTGGCGGATAAGAATTACGAGCGTCTGGCGCTGCAAAAGCAGTTGGAGGAGCTGGTGGCGCTGGAGAAATTCGAGGAGGCAGCGGGGGTGCGTGATAATATTCGCCGTCTGGATGATGAGATAAGCCGGATGATGGCGCAGACGCCGGGCGGCACATCCGATGCAAAGGCAGGTGAGCGGTAATGGCTGTTGATAAGATCACCAGTATGCCCTATGCCGGATGGATAGAGCCGTGGGATGAGCGGCAGATCGTGCTGAGTACGCGCCTGCGTCTGGCACGCAATATCAACGGCAGACCTTTCCCGAACCGTCTGACCGATGCCGAGGCGGAGGCGGTGGCCAAAGAGGTAATCGCGGCGCTGCCGGAGGATCGCCAGTGGCACGTTTTGCATATGAGTGAGCTGCTGCAGGCAGAAAAAGGCGTGCTGCTGGAGAAACATCTGGCCAGCCGGGAGCTGCTGCAGCAGCAGGCCGGGAGGGCTCTGGCGGTGAATGACGAGCAGACGCTGGCGGTGATGATCAACGAGGAGGATCACCTGCGGATGCAGGCAATACTGCCGGGATTGCAGCCGGAAGAAGGCTGGCGGCAGATATCGCTGCTGGACGATCAGTTGGCGGCACGGCTGGATATCGCCTATGATCAGCGGCTGGGCTTTTTGACGGCCTGCCCCTCCAATCTGGGCACCGGGCTCAGGGTATCGGTGATGGTGCATTTGCCGGCACTGGCGATGACGGGTAAACTGGATGCGATATTCCGCCGTCTGCCGCAAGCCGGGCTGACGGTACGCGGTGTTTACGGCGAAGGCAGCCAGAGCCAGAGCGGACTCTATCAGATATCCAATCAGATCACGCTGGGACACAGCGAGGATGATATCATAGCCCAGCTGCGGCAGCTGGTAGAGGCGATAATAGCCCAGGAGGTGCAGGCGCGGGAATGGCTGCGCCGGAATAAGGGGCTGCAGCTGGCGGATGCTGTCGGCCGGGCGGTAGGCGTGCTGGCCAACGCGCATCTTTTGGCCGGGCGCGAGGCTATGGAGCAGATATCTCTGGTGCGGCTGGGTGTGGCGATGGGTCTGTGTCGGCGCATCAGCTATCGCGAGGTGAATTTGCTGATGGTATCGTGCCGGTCGGCGCTGCTGCAGGCGTCGGCGCAAAAAGAGCTGACCACTGAGGAGCGCGATGCTTTGCGGGCCGATATGGCGAGGAAGTATTTTGGCGGCGGTGATGCCGTTTAGGCAGTGCTGATCTGCCTGCTTAAATAAATAACCGGTTTGTGAGAGAAAATATAAACAGCGAAAAAAATTTGTGAGAATATACAAAAACAGTATAGTTGAAACGGAGCGTGACATTATGAGCAATATGTATACCGAAAGAGCCAAAGAGGCACTGGTATTGGCATCCCGGGTGGCGCGTCATTGTGGGACACGGGAGATATCGTGCCTGCATTTGCTGTGGGGTGTATTAAAGATGGAGGACAGTGTGGGCGCACAGGTGCTGCGGCAGCTGGGTGTGACACTGCCGATGCTGGAGGCATCGCTGCCGCTGGGCAGCGGATCAGCGGTAGAAGCTGTGGAGCTGGCGCCCGAGACCAAACAGGCCGACAGCCTGGCCCGTGCCAATGCCCAGAAGCTGGGTGTGAATTACGTCGGGACTGAACATCTGCTGCTGGGGCTGCTGATGGGCAGCAACAGTGCGGTAAACTGGCTGAAGGAAAAAGGTCTCGACAGCCGTGATATTATTGAGAAAGTGCTGGGTGTGCTGGGCTATATGCCGGTGGGCAGCGCCGGGCAGCAGATGCCGGAGGTCGGGGAAACTGCGGCCGAGGGCGGCACCTCGGTATTGGAGAAGTACGGGCGCGACCTGACCGAACTGGCCAGGAAAGAAAGCCTCGACCCGGTGCTGGGGCGGGATAACGAGATACAGCGCGTGGTACAGATACTTTCGCGCCGGACTAAGAACAACCCGGTGCTGATCGGCGAGCCGGGCGTCGGCAAGACGGCCATCGTGGAAGGTCTGGCGCAGCGTATTGCGCTGGGCTGTGTGCCGGATACTCTGGCGGGCAAGAGGGTATTTTCTTTGGATATCTCCAGCCTGCTGGCAGGGGCGAAATACCGTGGCGAGTTTGAGGAGCGGCTGCGGCAGGTGATGGATGAGGTACGCAAGAGCGGCAACGTCATCCTCTTTATTGATGAGCTGCATACGCTGATCGGTGCGGGCGGCGCAGAGGGCGCCATAGATGCGGCGAATATCCTGAAGCCTGCCCTGGCACGCGGCGAGCTGCAGTGCGTCGGTGCGACTACTATCGACGAATACCGCAAGCATATCGAAAAAGACGCGGCACTGGAGCGGCGTTTCCAGCCGGTGATGGTGGCAGAGCCGGATGAAGAAGCTGCTATTGCGATACTGGAAGGTCTGCGAGATCGCTATGAGGCACATCACGGTGTGAAGATCACCTCGCGGGCGATCAATGCGGCGGTGAAGCTTTCGATGCGCTATCTGCCGGATAGATTCCTGCCGGATAAGGCCATCGACCTGATGGATGAGGCTGCGGCGATGGTAAATCTGGCCGGGCGTACCGCGCCGATGGATCTGCGCGAGCTGGAGCAAAAGCTGGAAAGCGTGCAGAAAGAGAAAAACGCTGCCGTCGGTCTGCAGCATTTTGAGGAAGCCGCCAAATGGCGCGACGAAGAAAAAAAACTGCGTGAAGAATTGGCGCAGCGCCGCCGCGAATGGGAGAAAAACAGCACTGCCGCCAAGGGTGAAGTCGATGTGGAGCAAATCGCGCAGGTGCTTTCTAATTGGAGCGGCGTGCCGGTGGCGCAGCTGCAAAAGACCGAGATGGAGCAGCTGCTGCATCTGGAGGATGTGCTGCATCAGCGGGTGATCGGCCAGGACGAGGCAGTATCGGAGGTCGCACGGGCGGTACGCCGCGGGCGTGCCGGATTGAAAGACCCCAAGCGGCCGGTGGGCTCGTTTATCTTCCTGGGACCGACGGGCGTCGGCAAGACCGAGCTTTCCAAGGCGCTGGCCAATGCCCTTTTTGGCTCGGACGATGCGATGATACGGCTGGATATGAGCGAATATATGGAGAAGCACGCCGTGGCGCGTCTGATCGGTGCGCCGCCCGGATATGTCGGCCACGATGAGGGCGGTCAGCTTACCGAGGCTGTGCGCCGCCGCCCGTATAGCGTTATCCTGCTGGATGAGATCGAAAAAGCGCATCCCGATGTATTCAACGTGCTGCTGCAGGTGCTGGATGACGGCCGCCTGACCGACAGCAAGGGGCGGACGGTGGATTTCCGCAATACCGTCGTGATTATGACGTCCAATCTGGGCTCGGGCGAGCGCAAAGCAGCGCCTATCGGCTTTGGCAAGGACGCCGGGGCGGCTCAGGCTGATTATGAACAGCAGAAAACCCGGGCGCTGGAGGCAGTAAAGCGCGCCTTCCGTCCCGAATTCATCAACCGTGTGGATAATATGATCGTGTTCCGCAGTCTGCAGGATGCCGAGATACGGCAGATCGCGGCTCTGCTGGCCGGTGAGCTGCAGCAGCGTCTGGCCGAGCAGGAGATCACCCTGCAGATCGCAGACAGTGCTATTGCGCTGCTGGCCGAAAGCGGCTTTGACCCGGAATACGGTGCGCGGCCGCTGAAGCGTGCGCTGGTGCGCTTGCTGGAGGATCCGCTCTCGGAGGCTCTGCTGGCGCAGGATTATGTGGCAGGCGATACCGTGGTGGCACGGGCGGAGGACGGCCGCATCGTGTTTGGCAAGGCCGATGCGGATAATGAGCCGGACGTGCCGGCGGCGGACAATGTGGATGTTATCGAGGCCGAACCGGTAAATAATGCTGATGACGGGCAGGAAAAATAACGCCGGGCAACGAAAACTTTCTCGTTATGAGTCAAATATTATGAGGCAAACAACGAGTAAGAAATCGCAGCCTGCGGGGATGAGACAGGAAAAGCCGCTCTGTGGGGATGCTCACAGAGCGGTTTTTCGTTTGTTCCGGTATTGGGGTGCGGCTGAGGAAATATGCTGAGGAAATATGAGGAGAGGTGCGGCGATGGCGGCAAAAAGCAAACAGGTATTCGTGTGTCAGGAGTGTGGGGCGGTGTATGCCAAATGGCTGGGGCGCTGCACGGCCTGCGGGGCGTGGAATTCGGTGGTGGAGGAATTCCCGGCGGTGGCTGCTGCCGGTGCGGGGCATAATGCGGCAGTACCGCAGCCTATCGCCCGGGTATCGATGGAAAAGCTGGAGCGGATGCCGGTGGGTATGGCCGAGCTGGAGCTGGTGCTGGGCGGCGGGCTGGTGCCGGGCTCGATGACGCTGCTGGGTGGTGAGCCGGGTATCGGTAAAAGCACTATCCTGCTGCAATTAGCTCTGGCAGTGAGCCGCAGCGGCGGCAAAACGCTCTATGTATCGGGCGAGGAATCGGCGCCGCAGGTGCGTATGCGGGCCGAGCGTCTGGGGGCGCTGGCGGATGATCTGTGGCTGCTGGCCGAAAACGATCTGGATAACATATTGGCACAGGCCCGCAAGCGGGATTGCCGTCTGTTGATCATCGACTCCATCCAGACGGTGTTCCTGCCGGAGCTGGCATCGGCACCGGGCAGTGTGGGGCAGGTGCGCCAGTGCGGCAACGAGCTGCTGAAGCTGGCCAAGGAGCAGGGTATCGCCGTGATACTGGTGGGGCACGTTACCAAGGACGGTAATCTGGCCGGCCCCAGAGTGTTGGAGCATATGGTGGATACCGTGCTGTATTTTGAGGGTGATCGGCTGAGCAATCTGCGGCTGCTGCGTGCCAGCAAGAACCGTTTTGGCTCGACCAATGAGATCGGCGTTTTTGAGATGACCTCGGGCGGGCTGAAGGCGCTGGATGACCCCAGTACGGTATTTTTGACGCACCGTGAGAAGCCGGTGGCCGGTGCGGCGGTAGGCTGTGTGCAGCAGGGGGCGCGCCCGGTATTGCTGGAGATTCAGGCGCTCACCAGCCCCACCAGCTTTGGTAATGCGCGTCGGCTGGCATCCGGCCTGGATCACAACCGCCTGCATATCATCATCGCAGTGCTGGAGAAGAAGGTGGGGCTGAATCTGAGCAGCCAGGACGTATACGTGAATATCACCGGTGGCCTGCGGGTGGATGACCCGGCGGTAGATCTGGCGGTGGCGGCGGCTATTGCTTCGGCTTATCGGGAGCGTCCGCTGCCGGCCGATGTGGTGGTGCTGGGAGAGATCGGCCTGACGGGTGAGCTGCGCCCGGCCGGGCAGATGGAGCAGCGCCTGCGCGAGGCACAGCGGCTGGATTTCGGCGGGGTGGTGGCGGCGCGGCAAAAGGATGCCGCGGGTACCGCCGCCAAACTGGGGATGAAGCTGTATCAGGCGGATAATCTGCAGTTGGCACTGAGCTTTCTGGGCTTGATATAGTTAAGGTTTTTCCCTCTCATTCGCCGAAATATTGAAATGCGAAAAGATCGAAGTAAACAAAGGTATATGATATAGTGATAACAAATGGGGGTGTATTTTGGTGGGTAATAGAAATATTTGGCGAGCGATATTGGTTGCTGTTGTCCTGCTGATTGTCGGGGTCTTTTTTATTGACAATAACCCCTGGCTGGGCTATACGGAATCTGCGGTTTTATATCTGTCGGCAATCGTGGGCGCCGGCTGTTATTGGATCGGTAGTAATCAGGATAAGTAAAATGCTGTGGAGCTGATGCCCTGCTAAAGACAGCAGGGCTTTTTTTTGTGCGCTGATGGCAGAAAATGGTGCTGGACAAAGAGGGTGTCAGGGGGTATAATATAGGCAGTAAGGCGAACAAATGTTCTATTATTGGCGCGGGAGGCGGCGTGATGAGTGGCGATCGGGTAATATTACATTCGGATCTGAATAATTTTTATGCCTCGGTGGAATGTCTGTCCCGGCCGGAGCTGGCCGATGTGCCGATGGCGGTGTGCGGGGATGAGCAGCTGCGTCACGGTGTGGTGCTGGCCAAGAATATGGCGGCCAAGCACTGCGGTGTGACCACCGGCGAGGCGGTGTGGCAGGCACGGCGCAAATGCCCCGGGCTGGTGACGGTGCCGCCGCATCACGGGGAGTACCAGCGTTATTCGCATCTGGTGCGCAGTATATACGCACAGTACACCGATAAAGTAGAGAGCTTCGGCCTGGATGAGTGCTGGCTGGATGTCACGGCCAGCCGTCGGCTTTATGGCAGCGGGCCGGAGATCGCCGACCGTCTGCGCCGGGAGATACGTGATACGCTGGGGCTGACGGTATCGGTGGGGGTCAGCTTCAACAAGGTTTTTGCCAAGCTGGGCAGCGATATGCAAAAGCCCGATGCCACCACCGTCATCACCCGGCAGAATTTCCGTGATAAGGTATGGCCGCTGCCGGCCAATGAGCTGCTTTTTGTCGGCAGGGCGACTTATGCACGGCTGCAGCGGCTGGGGATATGCACGATCGGGGATTTGGCGCGTACCCGCGCCGAGATATTGGAGCGGGCACTCGGCAAGGCAGGGCGGATGCTGTGGGTCTATGCCAATGGTCTGGATGATACGCCGGTGGCGGATATCAATGCCGGGCGGGAGATCAAGAGCATCAGCAACAGCACCACCTGCCCGCGGGATCTGGTCAGCGAGGACGAGGTAGCCATCACTATGCGCCTGCTGGCCGAGAGTGTGGCCGGGCGTCTGCGGGCGCACGGTCTGCATTGTTGTACCGTGCAGATCGGCGTGCGTGATCCATCCCTGCACTGGTATCAGCGGCAGATGCGGCTGGATTGCCCCAGCGCCCTAAGCGGCGAGCTTTTTGCGGCGGCGATGCAGCTTTTCCGTCGGCATCATCCGCCGGGGCAGCCGGTACGCAGTATTTCTCTGGGGGCCTGCTGTCTGGTGCATAGCTGGACGGAGCAGGTATCGCTCTTTCAGGATAATGCCGGGAAGGAGAGGCAGGAGAAGCGTGAGCAGGTGGTTGATGATATCAGGCGGCGTTTCGGGCATAATGCCATCAGGCGCGGCGTGATGCTGCAGGATGAGAGTCTGGCGGGGGTGCGGCTGCACGGTGACAGTGATATAGAGGGTGATATTGATGATTGATACGGTTGAATTGATGCGGTTGATATGATTGAGCATAAAAATAACGGGTGCGGTAAGGGTAAATTCCGCACCCGTTATTTTTATGCGTATTTTTATATGGTTGGCTATCGCAGCAGGCTATACAGATCATCCTATTCTTTGTGGATACTCTTGCTTTCTTTTGCCAATCCTTCGGGTGGCAGTCTGTATTTGCCGTCTCACAGATTTTTCATCCGCTGTTCGACAGGAACGCCGTTCAGAATATCCTGTTGGTACAGTTCTCTATTAGCCCAATTTTCGGCGGGAATTGTTGGTTCGCAGGCTTCCTTGATGGCTGTGACGCAGACATACAACAGGGCCGCCAGGCCTAATAAGTGAAACACTGTCAACGCCCTCCCGTCAGGTTATTTTTATATGATAGCAATATGGCAGGCTTATTTACCCGGCAGGCGCAGCTTTAATCCTGCCAAAATGGTGTCGGGCTTTAGCGAGAGTACGCTGTGCATCTCGCCGGCCATACAAAAGCCGCATTCATCACAGACACCGGCGGTTTTGCCGCCGCATTCGGTCAGGCGGGTACCGTCAGCCAGGATGAAGTTGCTGACCCAGCAATCCTTGCGGAAGTTATTGTCGCGCATCAGCTTCAGGCCGGAGATGCTGTTCATAATGGGCAGTCCCTGTTTTTTCAGCTCGATAATGCGGTCAATAGTCTGCAGGCGGATATCCTGCGGCAGCGCCATATGCTCGGTGCCAGGGTAGGGCGTGTGGAAATTCAGCGAGATCTGGCGGATGGCGGGATTGGCGGCGGCGTAGCGGATGGTTTCCTCTACCGAGGGGTAATTCAGCCGGTTGATCGCCATATTTACGCTGAGGTTTTTGTGCCCGCAGGCCGCGACGTTCTTTTCCAGCCGGGCAAAGGCGCCATCACCGCGCACGGCATCGTGGTACTTGCCTACGCCGTCCAGACTGACCCAGATGGAATCGGCCTGCAGGTCGGCAAAAGGCCGCTGGGCGTTGGTGGTGACGGTAACGCTGTAAAAGCCCAGACGTTTGGCGAGGGCTATCACGTCGTTGAGGTCGTGTTCACCCTGCCGCCAGATGGTCGGTTCGCCGCCCTCCAGATCGAGAAAGCGTGAACCGAGCGAGAGGGCGTAGCGCATTTCCTCCTCTAATTGATCGAGGGTTTTGGAAATGCCGCCGGCGTGGCCTCTTTCGGCACAGTGCTTGCAGCGCAGATTGCAGATATTGGAAACGAAAAGTACGGTTTGCAGCGGTCGGTGCTGGCCGAGAAATTTGGCGCGGCAGAACCAGACCGGCAGATAGAGCATTTGTTTGATCATAATATTATCCTCGTTATGATGGGATCGTGATTTTATGTAATTGGGCTGCTGAATAGTTTGGTAAACGGTACGGTTAAATGCAAAGCAGGGCGGCTATGGTAGACAACAGCGCAAATAATGCCGTCAGATTGCGTGCCATATACCAGCGGAGCACAAACCAGGTCTGGCCGTTCCGGCAGGCGCGCTGCCAGTTGGCGATGGGGCCGTACCACAGGCGGCGCTGCGGTGTGATATGAGGTTGGTGGATGTGCAGGCTGACCGACCGATAGAGGGCGATGGCCAGCGGCAGGGCCAAGAGCGTCAGCAGCCACCACGGCGTCAGCAGACCCGATAAAACGGCAAGCAGCATCAGCCCAAACGGTGCAAAGCAGAAGAAAGCGGCGGCTTGCTGCATACGCTCGGGTGTTTGCAGCAGCCCGGCCAGGGTGAGTTTGCCGGCAAAGCTGTCGGCCTTGGCATCCAGCACCGAATGGGTATAGAGGATGTTGGTGACCAGCAGGCCGAGGGCTATCGCAGGGACTATGATATGGGTGATCGGGCTGCTGCACGCCGCCATATAAACGCCCGCCATCAGCAGCGGGCCGAAGATCACACCGATAACAGCCTCGCCCAGGCCGCGGTAACTGAGCCGCAGCGGCTCGGCGGAATAAAAGATGCCGAGAATGGCACACAGCACCACCGGCCACATAATGACCCAGCCGCGGCAAAGCAATATCGGCAGGCCGCACAGCACCGCCGCCGCACCGAAGCCGCAGGCTGCCAGCAGCAGCTCATCGGAGGTGGCCGCGCCGGAGGTCAGATAGGGGCATTTGCCGGTGCGTGCCCGCTGACCACTGGCCGCCAGATCCTCGCGCCAGGTGCTTTGCAGCTTTTGATAGTCAAAATAATCGTCAAATAGATTCATCGACAGATGCGCCAGTGCCGCCCCCAGCACTGCGATTATCGCCAGCAGCAGCGAAAAGCCCGGTTGGGCGGCGGCAACAGCTGCGGCAGTCAGTGCGGTCATCATACTTTGCGGCAGAGAGGATGGGCGGGCGTTGATAAACCAGAAGTGCAGACGGGCGGATAGCTTTTGCAGTGTGGTATTTGGCATCACAGTATTCTCCCTTCCGGTAGTATAATAATTCTAAAGTATAGCAGGTAAT
>JAFQHB010000013.1 GCA_017398165.1 Bacillota bacterium | reverse complement strand
CACCGAATCCGACCAATAATCGTAATGTGCAAAGCGCCGCATACTGGCCTCCACACCGCCCAATATCACCGGCACATCAGGGAAAGCCTGTCTGGCCAGCCGTCCATAGACAGCCGCCGCATAATCCGGCCGCGCCCCCGTCTTGCCGCCGGGGGTATACATATCCTGGCTGCGGCGCTTTTTGGAGGCAGTATAGTGATTGATCATCGAATCCATATTACCGCTGCTCACCAGCACGGCATAGCGCGGCCGCCCCATCACCCGCAGTGCGGCCGGGTCCCGCCAATCCGGCTGGGCGATGATACCCACCCGGTAGCCCAGATGCTCCAGCCAACGCCCGATCAACGGCGACCCAAAGGAATAATGGTCGATCACCGCATCACCGGTAACGATCAAAAAATCCAGATAATGCCAATCGCGCAGGTTCATATCCTCGCGGCTCATTGGTAAAAACATAAATGTCCAGCTCCTATTATTTATTCCGACTTTTTCGCAAATCTATATTAAAGCTCTATAGTAAAAACTCTACAGTAAAGCTCCACAGTGCGGAGAAAACCACCGGGCACAGCGGCAAGCCGCCCGCACGGGGCAGCAATTAAAGGAAGTGCATAACAGACCTGCTACCCTATCAACAACGGACGATGCCCCAGGAAATCACTGCTCACCAGAGCAAACTCGATCCCCCAGTGCATACCCTGCAGCGCCATCTCACGCTTCATACCGTGCAAATGCCCATAAAAGCAGCGTTCCACACCATATTTCTGCATCAATTCGATCATCTCGCTGTAATCACGCTTATCGTTGACGGGCGGGAAATGCAGCACCGCCCATATCGGCAGGCTGCCGCCGGCGGCATCACGCTTCTTGACAGCATCCTGCAGCGCCATCTCCAACCGCAGACACTCGCGGCGGTAAATTTTGGCATCCTCGCCATCAAAGCCATTCGCCCCGGGGCATTTCCAGCCTCTTGTCGCCGCCGCCAGCGCACACGGCAGTTGCCACGCCTCATTCTGGATGACGGTCACATTGGGCGGCAGCGCGGACTGTGCCTTGGCCTTGGTATCCCACCAATAATCGTGATTCCCCTTGGAAAGGATAATGCGCCCCGGCAGCATACCGAGAAAGGCAAAATCAAAACGCCCTTCCTGCAGGCTGATGGCCCAGCTCAAATCCCCCGGCACCAGCACGGTATCCTCCGGCTGCACCAGCTCCAGCCAGTTGGCATACAGCCTCTCGACGTGCCCGCGCCATTCCTCGCCAAAGACGTGCATCGGCTTATAAAGCTGCGGCGGCTGACCGGGGACGAAATCCTCGCTCAGCGATAAATGAAAATCCGATATGATCCAAACAGACATCAAAAACACTCCAAATTCTCAGAAGAAAAACGTCTGGCAAACCAGCAGCCACACCACCAGATGCAGCAAAAATGCCCCGATAAACACAAACCAAAACACCGGCTTGCGTACCTTGTGATGAAAGAACCCCATACCCAGCAGGCCGCCGATACCACCGGCCAGCAGGCCGCCCAGCCACAGCCGCTTCTCCGGCACACGCCACCAGCCGCGCACAGCCGATAGTTTGTCCCAGCCCATCACCAGCCACAGCAGCAAATTAGCCGCCAGATAATATATCAGTACCGCTTTTTCTCCTACCGAAAGCATTTTACGCCACCTGCCATTATGCATTTTTTATGAATATCTAACGCCTAATTATAACATAATACGGGTGTAATAATAAATAGCAAATTTGTGAAGCATACCAAAACACTTCGCATTATTGCACAAAGGAGGCAAAAATCATGCTGAGAATGAATGCCGTTGATTATATCGCCCAGATACTGGTGATCGTCGGCGCTATCAACTGGGGTCTGGTCGGCTTCCTCGATTTCGATCTGGTCGGCGCGATCTTCGGCGGCGCTGCATCGCTGATCAGCCGCTGCATCTTCGCTCTGGTCGGTCTGGCCGGGCTGTACGTCATCAGCTTTCTCTTCCGCCGTGATGGCAGAGCCACCCAAAACGCCTGAGAATTGACCCACTTCGCAAGGAGTGGGTCTTCGTTTTTTTACGCCGGGTTGCACTGCCGATAAATATACTATATAATGGAAACAACTGATAAAAACAGGCATTATCATCTTTTACAATACTTTTTCAAAGGAAACCGCAAAATGCTGAAAACACTCCGACATTTTTGGGAGCAAATACTCCAACAATTCCGGGCTCAACCGATACGCACTTCTATAACTGCCATACTCATATTCCTTGTCCTGCAATTCTGCTATGGCATCCGCCCTATCGGCAAATTCACAGACCCGGAACGAGAACGCATCGTTATGAATAACGGTGATGTCTATATACATAGCTCCGGACCTTATGGCGGCGGTGATATCGGCCTGATACTCGGCTCAGCATACGACAACAGTCATCACTTCATTTTCTCTATCAGAGGCGAATTTTTCAGCCGCGATTATATCTATGCTGCCGGCTTTGGCCACGGTAAAGTCTTTGAAAGAGTCCGCCGCGGCGGAGAATAACAGCCAACACATATCTTTACCCCGCATACTATCAAACAGGGCGACAACTTCCGATGAAGTGTCGCCCTGTTCTTTACTTTTACTTCCAAAATACTAATTTATTTCAAAAACTCACCAATCGGCGCGAAGAACTCCCGCTGCACCGCCTGCAGATTGTCCTCGGCCTGCACCATATCCCCGCCTGCAATGCAGAAATAAAAGCGAATCTTCGGCTCGGTACCCGATGGCCGTACCTTGATAAAGCTGCCGTCAGCAAAGGTCAGCCCCAGCATATCCGTCCGGGGGAAATCCAGCGGCTGCAGACTGCCGCCGCAGCTCATCTCGCCGCGGTCATAGAACTCACGGCTGCTGACCGCCAGACCGCCGATCTCCTGCCGATCATCCGCACGCAGCCACCGCATAATCTCCACTATCCGGGCACGCCCATCAATACCGCCCAGCGTGCAGGCCACCTGCGTATCGAGGTAGCAGCCGTACTCCCGATAGATCCCCTCCAGCACATCGATCAGGCTCTGCCCCGCTTCTTTATAATAGAGCGCCGCCTCGGCCACCAGTGCCGCCGCCAGCACGGCATCCTTATCTCTGGCATAGGTCCCTTTCAGATAGCCGAGGCTCTCCTCAAAGCCGAACAGGAAGCTGCCGGCACCGTTCTCCATCTCCTTGATCTGCTCACCGATGAATTTGAAGCCCACCGGCACGTCCCTTACAGCCACACCCAGGCCGCTTACCACCTTATTCGCCAGTGCAGTCGACACCACACTCTTGATGACCACCGCATCGGCTGGCAGCGTACCCAGCTCCCGCTGACGATTGATGATGTAATATGCCAGCAGCACGCCGATCTGGTTGCCGGTCATCAACTGCCAGCCACCACCGGACTTGCGGCAGCACACACCCAGACGGTCGGCATCCGGGTCGGTAGCCAACAGCAGATCGACCTGTCTGCCACCGGCCTCGATCTCCGCCGCCAGCTCCTCGGCCAGACGCCACGCCCCTCTATCCTCCGGGTTCGGCACTGCTACGGTAGCAAACTCGGTATCCGGCATAGCCTGCGCTGCCACCTCATACAGGCTGCCAAAGCCATTCTCACGCAGGATACGCTCCACCGGCACACGCCCGGTGCCATGCAGCGGCGTATAGACGATATTCAGGCTATCCCCGTGCACCGCACTCAGCTCGGCATTCAGCATCTGCTGCTGCACCTGCCGGGTATAGGCGTCATCGACCTCGCCGCCGATGATTGTCAGCAAACCGCGAGCCAGTGCCTCATCCTCGCTCAGCGTGGCGATATCCCAACTGCCCCGCGCCTCCATACGTGCCACGATCTTATCCGCCTGCTCGGGCGGCAGCTGCCCGCCGTCCTCCCAGTACACCTTATAGCCGTTGTACTCTTTGGGGTTGTGGCTGGCAGTTATCATAATACCGGCGATGGCATTTTGCTCCCGCACGGCAAAGGACAGCACCGGAGTCGGCCGCAGCGCATCAAAAAGCCACGCCCTCACCCCGGCCGCCGCCAGCACCAGCGCCGCCTCCCGTGCGAACTCCGCCGAGAAACGCCGCGAATCATAAGAGATCACCACGCCACGCTGCATCGCCGCCGCACCGGCATCGCATATCGCATCAGCCAGCGCCCGCGTCAGACGGCGGATTATGTACACGTTCATACGGTTGGTACCCGCACCCAGTTTGCCGCGCATACCGCCCGTGCCAAACTCCAGATCACAATAAAAACGATCCTCGATCTCCTTCACATCATCCAGCGCCCGCAGCTCGTCCTTGGCTGCCTCGTCAAAACAGGGATCATTCAGCCACGCCTGATACCGTGCAACGATATTCTTATCCAATTTCTTATCCAGATCCTGCAACATAATATCACTCTCCTCGCAATATATACCTATATGCAGTTTGGGGCGGCCGCAGCACCCCGGCGGCAATTTTCCTGCCGCACTATTGCCCGGCCGGGCAGTATCATATATAATTAAAGCATCAGATACGACACTGCCTCATAATCCTATCTGATTATAATTTTAATCAAATCGCGGCTAAATAGCAACCGCGAAACATCAGATATTACCAACATATTACCAAAATTTTTCTGGAGGTACACCATGACAGCTATCCTTACCCTTGATATCGGCGGCAGCAAGACCGACCTCACCCTCTGGCAGTCTGATTGCCGTATGCCGCGCCATCTGCGCTCGCTCACCATCCCCACCGATTACCCGGATGAAGAAGCTCTGCTCGCCCCGCTGGACACTGTCTGCCAGGGCAGACAGGATATCGAGGCCGCAGTGCTGGCCGTCGCAGGTCCCATCACCTCGGATGACGGCTGCCTGCACCTTACCAACAATCCCTGCCGTATCGACCCCGCCCGCCTGCAGACCCACCTGCCGGAGGATTGCCGCCTGTCCGCACTCAATGATCTGGAAGCACTGGCGCACTCGCTGGATGCCCTCACGCCGGAGCAGCTTATCCGCATCCAGCCCGGCGGCTGGCACCCCTACAGCCCGCGGCTGGCAGCCGCCGTCGGTACCGGATTCGGTATGGCGGCACTGCTGCCCGGCCGACACGTTGTGCCTACCGAGGCCGGACATACCACATTCGCCCCGCAGACTGCCGCCCAGGCCGAGCTTTGCCGCCGGATAGCTGCCGATCTGCCCACACTCACCGTAGAGCATCTGCTCTCGGGCGACGGTCTGGCACGGATATTCCAGGCTGTCTGCCCGCAGCCCCAGCCGCTATCGGCCGCCGAGGTCACCCGTCTGGCCGCTGCCGATGAGCCGCTATCTGCGGATGCCCGCCGCGCCGTCACCATCTTTTCCGAGGCTGTCGGCACGACACTGGCCAATATGACGCTGGTGTTCCTGGCCGCAGGCGGCGTTTTCCTGGGCGGCGGCGTTATCGCCCACCTGGGCGAGCTTTTCGATTGCGATGCCTTCACCCGCGGTTTCTGCCGCCCCGGCACGCTGTCCGCTATGCTGGCCGATACCCCGGTCTATCTGATCACCGATCCCGCCGCGGCCTCGCTCGGTGCGGCTATCTACGCCGAACAGCGTCTGCTCGGCTGATCTGCCGCTCTGTCGGGGCTCCTTGCCAGCCTTTTATTGAAATTTTTCTGCCTTGCATACAGCTTCAGATTTTATTGTAATCAACCTGCAGCAGCTGGGTAAAAACCAAATGGGGCGGTATACAACAACAGAAGCGGTGCGTGGTGCAGCCCATAAAAGAATTATGTTGAACCCAACCCCGCCCCCGGCAGGAAAGGCGTGAGTACCGGCAGCCCAAACACAAAAAGGACAATGCACCCTATCGGCGGGTCAGCATCGTCCTTTAATTTTGCACTAATAAGCAATCAACACATCATCTATCAAATTCCAATCGTCATCAGCAATAGCATAATGCCCATCAGAATCCACCGCCACACGCATACTGATGACCTGCGGCTCCAGATACCCCAAAGTATCCACCCGCTTCGTCACCGCTGCCAAAAGATCAGCCGCCCATAGGGCCTCGATCTCCTGCTGCGTTTTGCCGGCAAACTCCACCGTGGCCAGCTTGGCCCGCCAGGCCTGCATAAAAGCCTCGCTGTCCTCCTCGATAAACCTGCGGAAGACATCTACCGGATATACCGTTACCTCCACGGCATAGGCATCACCGTTTTTGCTCACCGTACCGACTTCATAACGGCTGGCAGCATAAACCTGACGGTAAAGCTCCACAATTTTTGCCGTTACTTCGTCACCGGCCAGCTCGGTATCCACGTCAAAAACCCCGGCAAAATATTCCGCCTCGGTCAAAAGCGCATTCTGATAGACAGCATCCGCCTCTTCGGCAGTCATCTCCACCTGCGCCAGATATTCTTCGGTGTATTCGCCTTGGTAGACGACGTCGATATTGCCCTGCACCAGTGCCGCCGCATCATCGGCATCAAAACCGCCGCAGCCGCCAAGCCCCAAGCACAGCAGGCAGCACAGCAGTACCGCCAGATATGCTTTTATGCCATACATTCTCACGCCAGTGTCACCTGATGATAGACCTTCTTGCCCTTACGCAGCAGCGCCTTGCCGTCAGCAAAATCCTCCGCGGTAACAGCACGGGTATGATCGCTGATACGCTGATTATTCAGATAAATACCACCGTCCTGAATCAGACGGCGACCCTCGCCGTTGCTCTTGATCAGGCCGCAGCGGGTCAGTAATGCCAGAATATCCAGCCCGGCCTCCAGATCAGCCGCAGGCAGCTCAGTACCCGGCAGATTGTCCGCATCAGCCCCGCCGCCAAAGAAAGACCTGGCAGCAGCCTCGGCTTTTTTCGCTTCTTCCTCACCGTGGACGAGTGCCGTTACCTCATAGGCCAGCTTGGCCTTGGCCTCGTTGATGGCGGCGTCCTGCAGATTGCCCAGACGCTCGACCTCCTCCATCGGCAGGAAAGTCAGCAGCGCCAGACAGTTCTTGACGTCGGCATCCTCGATATTGCGCCAATACTGATAGAATTCATACGGCGAGGTCTTGTTGGCATCCAGCCACAAAGCGCCGCTTTCGGTCTTGCCCATCTTCTTGCCCTGACTGTTGGTCAGCAGTTTGAATGTCAGGCCGTAAACCTGACGGCTGTCTTTGCGGCGGCACAGCTCCACACCGCCGATGATATTGGACCACTGATCGTTGCCGCCAAGCTGCATTTTGCAGTTATAACGACGCGAAAGCTCCAGAAAATCATAGCTCTGCATCAGCATATAGTTAAACTCCAGGAAGGAAAGGCCGCGCTCCATACGGTTTTTGAAGCACTCTGCCGCCAGCATACGGTTGACGGAAAAATGCACGCCGATATCACGGATAAAATCGACGTAATTCAGATTCAGCAGCCAATCACCGTTATTCACCATCAGTGCCCGATTGGGGATATCGCTGTCAAAATCAATGAAACGGCTCATCTGCTTCTTGAATGCGGCAATATTCTCCAGGATAGTCTCCTGGGTCATCATTTTACGCATATCGGTACGGCCGCTGGGATCACCGATCATACCGGTACCGCCGCCAAAAAGCGCGATCGGCCGATGCCCGGCACGCTGCATATGCGCCATTACCATAATCTGAATAAAATGCCCGACGTGCAGGCTGTCGGCTGTCGGGTCGAAGCCGATATAGAAAGTTACACTCTCGTTGCCCAGCAGGTCGCGGATGCCCTCATCGGTGCTTTGCTCGATGTAGCCGCGCTCCTGCAAAATATCATAAACGTTGGTCATCGGTGTAAACAAAACAACTCCTTTGCTATGGCGGTCAGCCGGTTTTTAATCAAACAGGCGGCTTACCGACAGGTTCTCGTGGATACGCAGGATAGCCTCGCTCAACAGCGGTGCGATGGATACCTGCTGGATCTTGACACATTCCTCGGGGCTGTGACGCAGCGGGATGGTGTTGGTCACCAATACCTCTTTCAATGCCGAATTATTGATGCGCTCCAACGCCGGGGGGGTAAAGATAGCGTGGGTACAGCAGGCATATACTTCATTGGCGCCGGCCTGATCCCGCAGGAAATCCGCACCGTGGGTAATAGTACCGGCAGTATCGATCATATCGTCGATCATAATGACGTTCTTGCCTTCGACATTACCGATGACGCCCATAACCTCGGATTTGTTGGGCTCGGGGCGGCGTTTGTCAATAATAGCCAGCGGGCAGCCCAGACGATCAGCCAGCTTGCGGGCACGGGCAACACCGCCGATATCAGGCGATACCACCACCAGATCTTCCAGACGCTTGCTCTGGTAATAATTGGCCAGCAGCGGCGCAGCCGGCATATGATCGACAGGAATATCAAAGAAACCCTGGATAGCACTGGTGTGCAGATCCATAGTGATCATACGGTCAATACCGGAGGCCATCAGCAGATTAGCCACCAGCTTGGCAGAGATCGGATCGCGCGGCTTGGACTGCCGCTCCTGTCTGGCATAGCCGTAATACGGAATGACGGCGTTGATCGAACGCGCCGAAGCACGCTTGACAGCATCCGCCATAATCAGCAGCTCCATCAGGTTATCATTGACAGGCGCGCAAGTCGGCTGGATGATGAAAACGTCATCACCGCGCACGCTCTCGCCCACCTCCAGACGGATCTCACCGTCCTTGAATTTCGATACATAAGCTTTGCCCAGACGAATCTGCAAATATTCGGTGATCTCCTGGGCCAGCTCCGGGTTGGCATTACCGGTAAAAATCTTCAGCGAAGCTCCACTCATTATGTTTCCTCTCCTTATAACTCTACTCAGAACGACTGTCCTTTATCAACTCACAACAACAGACATATCATTCCACAGAGAATATTCCCCAAAAGTTGACTTTTTCCTCTTTAATATTACAGCTTTTTTTCATTACAGCAGTTATTTTTACATTACGACATCTACTTTTACTGTTATCATTATAAATCTAACTATACAAAGCCTTTTCTCCACAGCTCCCCTGTGTAAGGAGAGCTGTCAGCGAAACTGACTGAGTGGTTGCCAAACTATCGGCAACAAATAACCCCATCAAAAGAACTCTGCATATTGTTTCTGCCTAAACATTACTATTCTTCTAATCTTTCTTCTGGCGCGCCCTGGGGCTCTGCTCCAGATTCCACCGCGGGATATCCCGCCGTTTACCGCGCTCCACCGCCAGCGCACCGGCCTCCACCGGCGTGGTGATGGTGCTGCCTGCCCCAACAAAGGCATCGTCAGCTACCTCCACCGGTGCCACCAGATTGGTGTTGCTGCCGATAAAGACGTTATTACCGATTTTGGTCAAATGCTTGTTCACACCGTCATAATTGCAGGTGATAGTGCCGCAGCCGATATTGACGTGCTCACCCACCTCGGCGTCACCGATATAAGAAAGATGCGGAATCTTGCTGCCCTTGCCGATACGGGCATTCTTGATCTCGGCAAAATCACCGACCTTTACCTCATCCGCCAGCCGCGTGCCCGGCCGCAGATAAGCAAAAGGCCCGATGTTGGCGTGCGCCCCTATCTCGGCCCGGTCAGCCACCACTTTGATCAGATGGCTGCCGTCACCCACCACGGTATCAGTAAGTATACATTCGCCTTCCAGCACACAGCCCGCACCGATAACGGTATTACCGCGGAGCTGACAATGCGGATAAATGACGGTATCCTGCCCCACCTGCACATCCTGCTCGATATAGCACGAAGCCGGATCAATGATGGTAACGCCGGACAGCATCAGCTCGCGGTTCTTGCGGCGGCGCAGCTCAGCCGCAGCCTCGGCCAGCTGTACCCGATCATTGACGCCCATAGTCTCCACCGGGTCATCCACCACCAGAGTATCCACCCGGCAGCCTGCGGCCGCCAACAGCTTGATAACGTCCGTCAGGTAATACTCGTGCTGGGCATTGTTGTTATCCAGCCGCCCGATGGCGTCACACAGCTCGGCATAGGCGAAGATATACGCACCGGTATTGATCTCGCGCACGGCTTTCTGCTCGGGCGCAGCGTCTTTTTCCTCTACGATGGCGCAGACACTGCCGGCGGCATCACGGATGATGCGCCCATAGCCGGTCGGGTCGGGCATCACCGCCGTCAGCACTATACCCGCCGCACCACCGGCGGCAAATTTCTCCCGCAGGGCAGTCAGAGTCTCCGCCCGCAGCAGCGGCGTATCCCCACAGACGATCAGTACCGCATCCGTATCTGCCGGTACATTCGGTATGGCGCACTGCACACAGTGCCCGGTGCCAAGCTGCGGCTGCTGCAGCGCAAAGGTATAGCCTTCGCCCAGTGCCGCCTGCACCTCTGCCGCGCCGTGACCGACGACGATGCACTGCTCCTCCACACCGGATGCTTTTACCTCGCCCAGCACCTGCTCCAGCATTGTGCGCCCGCCGACTTTATGCAGCACCTTGGGCAGGGTGCTTTTCATACGCGTTCCCTTGCCCGCCGCCAGACAAATTGCTGTAGTTTTCATAGTCTCACTCCATACTTTTGGTATTATGTTTTGCTCAACAGTCATTTTTATGGTTTTACAAATTTTTTCCTTTTGCAATCAGCTGCGTTAAGGTATCTTAAGTATAGCACAAAATGCAAAAAAAATCTTTGCGCTGAGCAAGTTTTTTCCAAAAAAGGCTGGTCAAGAAATGATTTTGGAGTTATGATATAAGGGTGATAGTTTGGGCTGCCCTGCGGCACGCCCGCCATACCGTACAATAGTACCTTATAATAATATCACAACAGGATAATACCACAATCAAGCGAGGTGAAGATCATGGAGGGCGACCCCGGAAGTAACAAGCAAAAATTTATTATGGAGACGCGCCGTGATCTGCACCACTTTATGCAATAGCAGACCAGCGCGGCGCGCCCCCTCCCTATACCAAGGAGGAGAGCACAATGCTGACTATTTACAGAACACCCAACGATCCGCTGGCAATGCTGCCGGTGATGCAGCCGGTCACGGATATGCAAAAAGGCGATTGGATCAACCTGATCGACCCCACACCGGAAGAGATCCACACCGTCAGCAAGCGCACAGGCATCGCTGAAGAATTCATCCGTTACCCTCTGGATGAAGAAGAGCTTTCCCGTGTCGAGACTGAAGACGGCCAGATCCTGATTATCGTTGACGTGCCGGTGATCACCGAATCCGCCGTGACGTACGAGACAGCGCCTCTTGGCATCGCGCTGAATGATGAATACATCGTCACCGTCAGTCTGGAGGATCTCGAGCTTTACCGTAATTTCGCAGGCGGCCGCATCAAATCCGCCGCTACCTACAAAAAGACCCGCCTGATATTGCAGATACTGCAGATGCAGACCAATATCTACCTGAAATCCCTGCGCGATATCAACCGCCGCTATGAGGCTCTGGAGATACGCCTGCGCCAATCTATGAATAATGACGACCTGAACGGTCTGCTGAATCTGCAAAAGAGCCTGGTATATTTCACCACCTCTTTGCGCTCCAATGACAAGGTAATGGAAAAGCTGTTCCGTACCCGCACCATCAAGATGTACGAGGAAGACCGCGATCTGCTGGATGACGTCATCATCGAGAACAAACAGGCTATCGAGATGGCCGATATCTACACCACGATTTTGAAAAACTCCATGGATGCGCTGGCCTCAATATCCAACAACAACCTGGCACAGGTAATGAATTTCCTGACTGTCATCACCCTGATGGTCGCCGTACCGACTTTCATCACCAGTTTCTTCGGTATGAATCTGCCGATACCCTTTGCCACCGCCCCCCAGATGACACTGACGGTCCTGGCCGGCTGTATCATCACTATGATGCTGTGCTATTATGCACTGCGCCATATGAACAAGCCCAGGTAAAGAGTATCAGTATCAGCAGAATAACAGATAATACGGTAATTGATAATAATGAGCGTAAGCCTCCCTTACGGGAGGCTTTTGTTATATGCCCAAAGTATCCTGAGGAGGGCGACAGATGATAACACACCCGATAGCACCGGTTTATAATGAGAACTCGCGAGTACTGATACTGGGCAGTTTCCCCTCAGTAAAGTCGCGGGAAGCGATGTTTTTCTACGGCCACCCGCAAAATCGCTTTTGGCGCGTACTGGCCGCAGTTTTCGAGCAGCCCACACCGCAGACGATAGCAGAAAAGCAGCACTTCCTGCTGACCTGCGGCATCGCAGTATGGGATGTCATCGCCCAATGCGAGATCACCGGCAGCTCGGACAGCTCGATCAAAAACGTAGCAGCCAACGATTTGCGGCCGATACTGGCAGCAGCCCCCATCGAGCATATCTTCGTCAACGGCAGGACGGCACAGCGCTATTACGATAGATATATCCGCGATACAATAGGCCGCCCGGCGATATGTCTGCCCTCTACCTCCCCGGCCAATGCCGCCTGGTCGCTGGAGCGTTTGATCGAGGCCTGGCGCATTATACGGGACTAATAGAGTGATTTCAGAAAAACCTAAGTATAAAAAGCCCTTTTTTCAAGGCTCCCCTGTGTAAGGGGAGCTGTCAGCGAAGCTGACTGAGGGGTTGAAAAAGTATCGGCAACACACAGGTT
>JAFQHB010000155.1 GCA_017398165.1 Bacillota bacterium | reverse complement strand
TAATAGCTGAGGCCGGAGAGCACTACCCTGCCCTGCCTGTCCAGAATGTCGGTCAGGTATTTGCCCTGCGAGTTGATATAGTTCGCCTCGAAGTATTCGGCATTGAGCCTGCCGGAGCCATCAGAATCGTAAAGCGGCTCAATAATACTGTAATCCTGCGGCAATGTAAGCGGACGGCCATCAAGGGTAATACAGCACCGGCCATCGGCCAGTTCCTCATAATCCTTGTTGTAGCCGTAGCTCAGATACAGCCAATCATCTGCCAGCGTCAGCCAGCGGGAACGGCTGTTGATCACTTTACCCTCCGGGATACCGAGGTCGATGCTGGTGATCACTGTGCCGTCCATACGCAGCACTGCCAGCGTACCGTTGATATCTGCCATATCGCAGAGAAAAACGCTGTCCTGCAGGGTTGCACCTTCGTAAAAGTGAACCTGCCCCTTGCCGCGCATATCCACCGTCTGCAGCAGCTCACCTTGGGGAGAGTAGAATTTGAATTCCGCGCCGCTGACCACCGGCTTGCCCCAGTAGTCCCGTTTGGTGTAATCGTAGATATCCAGCACGGCCATAGCATAGGCCTGTTCACCACCGGCATCATAGTGGATGCTTTTGCCGGTGACATTGTCCGGCGGGACGATCAGAGTGCCGTTGGTGTTGATGATGCCGCTGATAGCATCGTTGTAGTAATGTATCATATAGGGTACTTCTGCTGTATCGGGCGGGGGTATGGTCTGGCCGGTGGACTCCCGGTACAGCCAGTTGCCCTGCATATCCATCATACCGCTCTCGCCGTTTTGTTCGCCTATCAGCACGCCGTCGTGATAACCATATATACTGTCAAATCCGGAAAGGACTACGCTGCCCTGACCATCGAGGATATCCAGCATAGTGTCACCGTCTGCGGTGATATATTCCGCGCGGAAGTAGCCTGTTTCTTTCAAATCTTCATCATCATAAAGCGACCAGACACGGCGATAAGCCTGCGGCATAATCATAGGTTCACCGGCGGTAGTGTAGAAATCAGTGCCCTCATCCAACAACTCGTAAGTATTATACGGATTGCCGCGATTACCGTAAAAGCTGTACTCCAGCGCAAACCAATCATCGGCCACGGTCAGAGAGGTGTAATGATCCTGGATCTGGTAGTGATCAGGGAAATCAAACTGTTGATCAAGGAGTGTCGTTCCGTCTATGTGCTTGACGATTATACCGCCGCCGCTGTCTATCATATCACAGGAAAACAGAGTGTCCTGCAAATCAGCAGCACTATAATAGCAGACAACTTGGCCCATACCGCTCATATCCACAGTTTGCAGCAGCTTGCCATTGATATCAAAAAACTGGAATTCCGCGCCGACAGGCAGGTGACCCCACTGATCATACCGGGTATAGTCATAAGAGGTCAGCTTGGTCATAATATAGACCGGTTTACCGTCGGCGTCCTTTATGATGACTTTATTCGTACTGTCAATCGGCAGTATCAGCTCACCGTTGGAATTGATGATCCCGCGGCCGCTATCGATACTGTCATAATCCTGTTCATAATACAGCAGAGCCGGTCGGTCGGCGGCAATATCATCCGGCGGCGTTTGGCAGGCGCTGAGAATAATGGTCAGCAAGAGCAGCAGACCCAATATCTTTTTCATATCAGCTTACCTCAATCATCCAGTTGGCTAAAGAGCGATTCCTTATAAATCCAGCTGCCGTTTCGCAGATCCATCAGGCCGCGCTCACTGCCGCGTTCGCACACCAGCAGGCCGTCGTGATAATTGCCGACCATCGACAGGCCGGTGAGGACGGTATTGCCCTGACTATCCAGTATGTCAAGCAGGTATTTGCCCTGGGTGTTGGTATAATTGGCCTGGTAATAGCCGGATTCTGCCGATTCTTCGCCGTCATAATCCCATATCTGCCAGATCGAACTGTAATCCTGAGCAAACTGCATCGGCTGACCGTCGGTAGTGTAGTATTCACTGCCTGCGGCCAGTTGGATATAGCTGCCGTTTCGGTAATCGTTGCAATTATAATCTATGCACAGCCAGTTATCGAATACAGTCATATACGAATAGCTGTGTACGTATTGGCTGTCCTCCGGCATATCCAGCGGCACCGTTAGGATGGTGCTGCCGTCGCCGCGGATCAGCTCCAGATCGCCGCCCAGCTCTGCCGCATTACAGAGAAAATAGCAATCCTCCGGTGTATCACCTGCGCTGAAGGCGACCGTGCCTTTGCCGCGGAGGTCAATTTTTTTGATCAGCTCGCCGCCGGTGGTGTAGAAAGCATATTCAGCGCCGGTATAGCGGGGCGAGCCCCAGCGGTCAGGGTTTTCGTAATCACAATGATTGGTGATGGTATAGAGGTATTGTGTGGAGCCATCATCTCCCGTTACGGTGAATTTGCCGAGATCATCCACAGGCAGTATCATCCGGCCTGCAGTATTGATGATGCCGCTGCCGTTATAGCCGACGAAATACATTACCTCCGGCTGCTGCCCATCGTCAGGGGTGGTTTCAGCAATCATCGTCTGCCCGTCGGGTGTTTCGTAATACAGCCAGTTGCCCTCGAGATCTACCAGACCGCGCTTGTTGTCTTTCTCTACCATCAGCAGGCCGTCATAATAATTGTAGCAATCGGTAATGCCGGAAACGAACACTGCGGCATTTTCGTCAATGATATCCGAGAAACTTTCGCCTTCCGGGGTTACATAATAGGCCTGATAGTATGCCGTGGAATCAGAACCTTCCCCGTGATCATAAACGTGCCAGACGTTGGTGTAATTCTGCTCGGTTTCAAGCAATTCACCGTCCCAGGTATAGAGGGCTTCCGAAGAGTATACCTTTTCATTGTTATCCCGGCTGTAAAAATAGGCGGACAGCATCAGCCAGTGATCGCTGGTCGTGATGTTGGCATAACCGTAACAATCCTGCACATCGGGCTGAATGGTGATGATCGGCGTACCCTCACAATTCAACACCTCGACAGTATTGCCCGAATCAATATTATTGCAGAGGAAAACACCTGCCAGCGGATCCTCGCTGTCGGGATAATAGTTGACCTCACCTTTATCCTGCAGCGAGATGGTACGGACGAGGCTACCGTCCGGTTTATAAAAGCTGAACTCGGCTCCGATGCAGGTCGGTTCATCCCATTCATTACGGTTTTCTTTGTCGTAGGTACTTTCTTTGACGCAGAGACAGGCCTGCTGCCCGTCCTGATACAGGATCATTTTCTCGGTACTGTCGGGCGGGGCCACCATATGACCTGCGGTATTGATAATGCCGGTATTATAATAATCCGGATTATAATACATCATAAAAGGCTGCTCGGCCTGGATATCAGCCTGCGGCTGGCAGCCCGCCAGCAGCGGCAGCATCAACACTGCTGCCATCCCCCCAATTTGCCGGCGAAATTTTTTCATAACAATACACCATCCTCTCATTTATATATATGTTTCCTCTAAACCTAATTATAAGAGCACTCTCCCCAAGGCTCACCTGTGTAAGAGGAGCTGTCAGCGAAGCTGACTGAGGGGTTGAAAAACTATCGATAACAAATAACCCCATCAAAAGAACTCTATATGTTTGTTCAGCATAAACCCATCTATTCATCTCCCATAATATATGCCCCCGGCAACTGTCCGGACATACGGGACTATTGCTGAATATGCAGCCAGTTGCCCTCTGCATCCATCAGGCCGCGCTTATTATCCTTGCAGCAGACGAAAACATCGTCATAGCAGCGGTATAATGCAGAGAGGTCGGAAATCAGTACGTTGCCGCAGCTATCGATGATATCCAGCAGCGTGCTGCCGTTATCATCATAATGGTACGCCTTGTAATACCTGGACTGCGGTCCGGCATCAGTGACGCGGGAGGCCGCCACCATATCATCCTCGATCGGCTGGATAATGTGATAATCTTTATCGAAAATCCGCGGATTGCCATTAGTGGTATAAAACTCCCAGCGGTCGGTCAGTGTACGGCGCTGTTTGGTTTCATCCTCTTTATCATAGCCGTAAAGATGCCACGAAAGCATAAACCAGCCGTCTGCCAGCATCATATCGCAGGCTGCATCAGTGATATACCAGCCGTAATTATCAGCCATCCAGTCAAATTGCTTGACTACCAGTACGTTGCCATCCATATCC
>JAFQHB010000154.1 GCA_017398165.1 Bacillota bacterium | reverse complement strand
TACGGTATTGTGTGTTATCAGACGGCGTGGCTGCGGTGTCATTATGCGCCGGAGTTTATGGCGGCTATGCTGACCAGCTTTATGGAAAACGCCGATAAAGTAACCACTTATATTGAGGAATGTCACCATATGGGCGTGGCCATCCTGCCGCCGGATATCAACCTGTCTTACACCAATTTCTCGGTACACGATGAGAAGATCCGTTTTGGTCTGGCAGCTATCAAGGGTGTAGGTCGAGAGGTCATCGACCAGATCATCGCCGAGCGTGAGGCCAACGGTAAATTTACTTCGCTGGCGGATCTCTGCCGTCGCATCAATATCAACCGCCGCATATTGGAAGGCTTTATCCGCTCGGGTGCGCTGGACAGTCTGGGCGGGCGGCGTTCGCAATATCTGGCGGTAGCCGATCAGGCGCTGGAGATCGGCCGCAAATATGCTCAGGAGCAGGCATCGATGCAGCTTTCTCTCTTTGATTTTGGCTTCAAGGAGGAAAAGCTGATCGACGTCGAGCTGCCGCAGATACCCGAGCTGCCGCAGATGGAGCTGCTGAAGATGGAGAAAGACAGCATCGGTTTTTATGTCAGCGGGCATCCGCTGGATGAATACACCGACAAGCTGCGTCCGATAGTCAATCACAAACTGGGCGATATTCCCGGACTTTCCGACAGGGCGATGATGCGGGTGGCCGGTATGGTGACTCAGCTGCAGAACAAGCTGACCAAAAAGGGCGACAGTATGGCGATATTCACGCTGGAGGATAAAACCGCGATGGTGCGCTGTGTGGCTTTCCCGCGGGCCTTTGCCGAATGCCGACAGGCACTGGCGGAGGGTACGCCGGTGCTGGTCAACGGCAGACTGCAGGTGGAGGATGATGACCGTCAGTCCATTATTGTCGAGTCGGCTTACAGTCTGGAGGGGATGGATTTCCTTGATGCACCCAAGGGGCAGGAGGCACCGCGCCCCAGGGAGGACGAGGGCAGCGGGCGTTATCCGCGCCGCCGCAAAGAAGCCGCACCCGAAAAGCCGCATGCCGTGGTCTATGTGCGTGTGCCGGATTCCACGCATCTGGCTGAGATACGGCGGCTGGCGCAGGAAGGCCCCGGCCAGCTGGAGGTCGTGCCGTATTACAGCGATATCCAGCGGTATCAGCGCGGCCTGGGTATACAGGTGGACAGTGACGTGGTGGATATGTATAAGGTACACTTTGGCGAGAGCAACGTAGTGGTGCGTGTTGCCAAACAGCAGTGATTTATAAAATATCAGCGAAAAATTGTTAAAGAAATCGTTTGCTTTTGCGCTGATAAGGTGATATTATAATAGACGGAGCTATCGTTTGGGACAGGCTCCGCCGCAAAAGAAATTTATGGCTGTTGCCGTTTTTTAGAGGAGGGATATTGTATGGCAAAACTGACCAAGGAAATGGGCATCATCGAGGTGGTACAGCAGTACCCCGAGGCTGCCAGAGTATTTATGGAGTTTGGTATGGGCTGCCTGGGCTGCGCTGCTGCTCATTTTGAGAATATCGAGCAGGGTGCTGCCGCGCACGGTATTGATATTGATGCGCTGATGGAAGCTCTGAACAAGCTGGCAGACGCTGAGTAATCGCTGAGCTGAACGCAAAGTATAAAAGAAAGCATAAAAGCCGGGACGTAAGGATGATTACGCCCCGGCTTTTATATCGGTATGACGGCGCGGCGGGATTGACAAATCAGTCGCAGACAGGTTAAAATAATAAGGTTAAGGACGAATTAGGCAGGCCGTAAAAAGGCTTGAAAGAGGTGTAAATAGTATGGAAATGAAACAATATACCGGCGATCATTGTCTGCGCGGCATCAGCGAGGACGGCAGTGTAAAGCTGTGGCTGGCCAATACCACCGATCTGTGTGAGGAAGGCCGCCGCCGCCACGATGCCTGGAGTGTGGCAGCAGCCGCGCTGGGCAGGCTGATGACGGCCGGCGTGTTCTTTGGGCTGAATCTGAAAGGTGAGAAGGACAGCGTGACTCTGCGTATCGACGGTGACGGGCCGCTCTCGGCGCTGGCTGTGGTGGCCGAGGCCGACGGTGCGGTGCGCGGCTTTGTGGCCGAGCCGCACGTTGATATCCCCCGCCGCCCGGATGGCAAGCTGGCTGTCGGCGCCGCTATCGGCCGGGGCAAGCTGACCGTTATCAAGGATATGGGCTTTGGCGCGCCGTATTCCGGCACTGTCGATCTGGCCAGCGGCGAGATAGGTGATGATATCGCCCGGTATTATCTGGAATCCGAGCAGACCCCGGCGGCAGTAGGCCTCGGCGTGCAGATCTCGCCCGAGGGTACGGTGGCGGCGGCAGGCGGTTTCCTGCTGCAGGTGCTGCCGCACGCTGATGAAATGGTCATCAAGCAGCTGGAGCTGAATCTGGCCAATCTGATACCCGTCAGCCAGATGGTGGCCGATGGCTTCACATTGGAGGAAATGGCGAATGAGGTAATGCTGGGTGTGCCGTGGCGAGAGCTGGAGCGGCATCCGCTGGAATATCGCTGCTCCTGCAGCCGTGAGCGTATGCGTGGGGCACTGCTGAGCCTGGGCTACAAGGAAATGAAAGCCATCAGCGAGGAGAAGGACGAGCTGGAGATCGTCTGCCGTTTCTGCGGCGAGAAATACCTCTTTAATAAAGATGATATTGCTTCTCTGGTGCGGGAGCTGGATGAAGAACGCTTCAGCCGCTTTGCAGCCGGCCTGCAGAATAATATCGCCCAGCAGCTCGGCGGGCAGCAGGAGTGCGGCTGCGGGCATCATCACCACGAACACGGTGAGGGCTGCGGCTGTGGGCATCATCATCACGAGCACGGCGAGGAGTGCGGCTGCGGGCATCACCACGAGCACGGCGAGGACTGTGGCTGTGGGCATCATAAGCACGAAGAATAGGGCACGGGTAAAGATCGGCGGAAAACATTGCCGAAAGTGTGGAAAAATTTGCTGAAGGCCTTGCAATCAGGCGTGTAATGTGGTACAATAGTCAAGCATTCTATGCTGGCTTTCTGTGTGCAGCAGAAGAAGGTGATCTAAATGTACAGACGGTCCGCTGCTGCGCCCTTCTTCGATTGGGACGCGGTAAGAACGTTTGGGAATTATTAAGGAGGCAGAACAAATGAACGTAATCGAAGCTTTGGAAAAAGAACAGCTGCGCAGCGATATCCCGGATTTCAAACCCGGTGACACTGTAAGACTGTCCGTAAAGGTAGTCGAGGGCGGCAAAGAGAGAATTCAGCAGTACGAGGGTGTTGTTATCAAACGCCAGAACAGCGGCATCCGTGAGACCTTCACCGTGCGTCGTGTCAGCTACGGCGTAGGTGTGGAGAGAACTTTCCCGGTACACTCCCCCCGTCTGGATAAAATTCAGGTTATGCGCCGTGGCCGCGTACGTCGTGCGAAGCTCTATTATCTGCGTAATCTGACCGGTAAGGCTGCTCGTATCAAAGACATTCGTTAGTAGGCAGGTCGAGTATAAGCACAAACGCCGGTGCAAGCCGGCTTTGTGCTTATTTTATCTCTTGCAGCCGGTCTGTAAGGAAAAATTTACCGTCATTTTGCCGCCCGGGCAGCACAGCGTGCGAAAAAAGCCTTGTCTAACCGGGTCGTCTGTGGTAAAATGAGATGAGATTATATCGGCAATTATATTATTGCAGGCATTGGCGGGCGGATCTCCGGCGCGTGCGGCAATAAAAATAAGGCAATATAAAAACAAGTCAACGAAAAGTAAACAGTAATCAGGAGGTAATTATCGTGATTTCCAGTAACGATCTGAGACCCGGTGTGACCATCGAATTGGATGGCGATCCCTTTGTAGTTGTAGATTTCCAGCACGTAAAGCCCGGCAAGGGTAACGCTTTTGTGCGTTCCAAGCTGAAAAACCTGCGCAGCGGCGGCAACATCGAGCGTACCTTTAACGCAGGTGAGAAGATCCCGAAGGCTCATATGGAGCGTGCACAGATGCAGTATCTGTATAATGACGGTACCGATTATATCTTTATGGATAACAATACCTACGATCAGCTGCCGCTGACTGCCGATCAGATCGGTGATCAGATCAAATACCTGAAAGAGAATATGGACGTTTACGTTCTGTCTTATAAGGGTGCTGTGCTGTGCGTTGATCTGCCCCCGCAGGTAGAGCTGACCATCGTAGAGACTGAGCCCGGCATCAAGGGCGATACTGCTACCGGCGGTACCAAGCCCGCTACCACCGATACCGGCGCTATCATCAAGGTACCTTTCTTCATCAACGAGGGCGACGTTATCCGTGTTAATACCACTACCGGTGAATATATCGAGCGCGTTTGATGCAGAATACCGGCAGCAGGCGTGTAGTTTGGTGTGATTAAGGCTCGGTTTCCGGGCTGATAATTAAAAATGCTCTTTAATAAAATGCTCTTTAACAAGGAGGGTTAAATCCAATGTGCGAACTGAAAGAAAAAGTCGTTTTCCTGCAGGGTCTGGCGCAGGGTATGGAGATCGATGCTGAGTCCAAAGAGGGCAAGCTGATCACCTCTATGCTGGAAGTAATGGCTGATATGGCTGACGCTATGGC
>JAFQHB010000153.1 GCA_017398165.1 Bacillota bacterium | reverse complement strand
TATAAGCACCGTAGCCCCGGTAACCACAGTCAGGAAGAAGCGCAGCTCATCACTTTGCCGTACTTCACGAAAACGCCGTGTCAATATCAGAAAATGAATCGCAAAATTGATCGAGAAAAGAAGAATAAATACCGAAATTATCATCTCTATCGCGACACTGTCATATGCGCCGATACTGGCGTTGCGGTTGGAAAAACCGCCTGTGCCGGCCGTACCAAAGGCGTGTATGAAACTATCGTAAAGAGGCATACCGGCCAGACGCAGCAAAACGATCTGCAATAATGTCAACGAACAATATATCGCGTAAAGGATTTTGGAAGTCTGCGATTGTCTGGGTACCAGCTTGGCAAAGACCGGCCCGGGACTTTCTGCCTGAGTCAGATAATGCGACCGTACCCCCATTAACGGCAGCAAAGCCGTCGCCAATACCAGAACGCCCATACCCCCCAGCCAATGCGTGAAAGAACGCCAGAAAAGTATACCGTGCGGCAAAGCCTCAATATCAGTCAGCACTGATGCACCGGTAGTCGTAAAACCGGAACAGGATTCAAAAATACAATCCGCCAGAGAAGCAAAACATCCGCTGAACCAAAACGGCAGCGCCCCTACCAGACCTGTCAGCAGCCATATCAGCCCCACAGCAACAAAACCCTCACGGCTGTAAAAGCCCTTGCGTGCCGGTAATGCCGATAAAATACCGCCCACTATCAATACGATAGCAATACTGAGAATAAAAGGCTTGAGATCCTCATTATAGATCAGCGCCACCAACAATGACGGCAGCATAGCCGCAGCTTCGATCAGGAGAACGCGGCCGACGATCTTGAATATCACCATCAGGTTCATCTGACGCCTCCGGTCATACGGGCGACTGTGCCGGATTCATCATAAATATCATTGAGTTCGGTCAAAACGCCGCCGCGAGTAATAATTATCACGTCATCCCCCTGCTGCAGGTACGAAGAACCACGCGGGATAATGATCTCCTGACCACGCACGATGACGGCCAGCAAAATACCGTCGCGCAGCCGCAGGTCTTTCAACGGTACCCCCAGATGTCTGGTATCGGCACCGACGGCAAACTCCATCGCCTCAGCTCCGCCATTGGCGATACGATACAGCGCATTCATTACACTGCCCTGGGAATTATGCATACCACGCACCAAACGCAATATATAGGACGCCGTGATCTCTTTCAGTGATACCACGCTGTCCAGACCTACCTGCCGGGCTATGCCGGCATAATTCGCACGGTTGGATTTCAGAATCACCTTAGGCACTTGCTGCTGCATGGCATAAAGCGAAATGATGAAATTATCTTCATCGTGATCCGTCAGCGCTACAAAGGCATCACAGGAGGTCAGATTCTCGGAATCCAATATCTCCTGCTCTGTGCCATCACCGCATATCACCATCGCCCTGGGGAATTGCATATGTATCTGACGGCATATTTGGGGGTCACGCTCCACGATCTTCAGATGCACACCCATTCTATTCAAAATATCGGCCAGATACATCGTTATCTTGCCGCCGCCGATAATAAATACCTGTCTGACCCTGGGCGTATACCGCCCCAGTATGTGAAAAAACCTGTCAAGGCTGTCGGGCCGTCCGACAAGATACATTTTATCACCAATTTCCGGCACGAAGAAACCGTTGGGGATAACGATCTCCCCTTGGCGTTCAACCGCGCAAAACAGCAGTGACAGATTTTTTATCTGATCAGACAAAGCATACAACGGTTTGCCGAGCAAAAAATCACCTGCCTGCAAACGCAGGCTCATCAATTCAACACGACCGCGGCAAAAAGTCTCAATATTTGCTGCCGAGGGAAACCGCAGCAGGCGTGCTATTTCCACCGCCGCAGCACTCTCGGGATTGATGATATTGTCGATCTTCAGATTCTGCTGCAATTCAGGCAGAATGTCATTATATTCCGAATTGCGTACTCTGGCGATAGTATAGGCCGTACCCAAATTTTTGGCTACCAGACAGCAGACCATATTTACCTCATCCGAATTGGTAGCAGCAATCAACATATCGGCATCGGCAGCACCGGCCTCGCGCAGGATAACAGGCGAGACAGCATTACCGGTGACCGACATAATATCCAGTATATCAGCAATATGACGCAACGATTCATCTCTGGTATCCACAACAGTCACATCATGAGCCTCACGAACCAACTGTTCGGCCAGAGAGGATCCGACCTTGCCGTTACCGACAATAATAATCTTCACAACTAACACATCCTTTCGGTATTTCACACAAGGTATGAGAATTAAATATTATAACACTAACACAAAGAGTTTCTTTTGCTTGCGATGTCCGGGTAAAGCACATATATAACAAATCATCTCTTATATTATATTCTTACACTATTGCAAAGTCAAGAAAGCGCCGCAAGGCAGCACTGCCCATCAGCTGTTTTGGCCTCACCAGAGGCGTTAGCCACCTCATTACCATATCTTCAACAATAACAAAGGAGGGGCATACGCCCCTCCCCTATATTTGCCAGAATTTGGAACTGATACCAATTCCAAGATCAGTTCCAGAAGTCCGTCTGCTGCTTCAGATTGATCGCGGCAGCCTTAAACTCCGGATCTTTGCCGGCATTACGCTGCTCGGTATAATCCTTCAGCGCAGCAAGTGCGGGCTTAGCCAGCAGCAGAATCACAGGTACGTTGATGACTACCATCAGCGCCTGACACATATCTGCGGTGTTCCAGGCCAAATCCATACTGACTATCGCACCCAACAGCACGATCAGTGCCGCCGCAATACGGAAACCGGTCATAAAGATCTTGCTGGGCATACGGTCAAAGATAAACCGCAGACAGCCCTCGCAATAGAAATAATTGCCGATCAGAGTGGTAAAAGCAAAGAGTGCCATCGATACAGCGATAAAGACCGGCCCAAACCAGCCAAACATACTGCCCAGCGCCGCCTGCACATAGGGCGCACCGGCCAGCTCGGCATCCGGCGCCACGCCGGAACACAAGCACATAAAAGCAGTAGCCGAGCAAATCAGCAGAGTATCAATAAAAACAGAAAGCATCTGCACCAGACCCTGTTTCACCGGGTGCGATACATCAGCCGTAGCCGCAGCATTAGGTGCCGAACCCATACCTGCCTCGTTAGAATACAAACCGCGCTTGACGCCATGCATCAGGCAGGACCCGGCAAAACCGCCGAAAATCGCCTGAAAGTCAAAAGCATTGGTAAAGATCATACCAAATACATCGGGCAGCAGGCCAAAATTCATTACCATAACCAGCAGCGCTACCGCTACATATACTACACCCATCACCGGCACCAGCGCACCTGTCACCTTGGTCAGACGATGCGCCCCGCCCATAACGCAGATCCCAAACAATACTGCCAGTATGATGCCAATGATCAACGGCGTATTGCTGTCATAAAATGTAAAACCGGCAAAAGCCGACTGCAGATTATACGAAGCCAGCAGATTATAACCCACAGCATATGTCACAATAATGATAACGGCAAAGATAATACCCAGCCAACGCTGCCGCAACCCGCTCTCGATATAATAAGATGGGCCGCCGTAGCTGGAACCATCAGAATTGCGGCGTTTATATATCTGAGCCAGTGTCGACTCGATAAAAGCCGAAGCACCGCCCAACAGTGCCACCATCCACATCCAGAAAACAGCACCCGGGCCGCCCATACAGATGGCCGAAGACACACCGACGATATTGCCAGTACCCACGCGCGATGCCGTAGAGACCATCAATGCGCCAAAAGACGATACACCACCGGCATTCTTCGGCTTCTCGCTGACGACACGTATCGCCTCACCCAGCATACGCAGCTGCATAAATTTGGTAGCCAGTGTAAAGACCAGACCGGCCACCAACAGCAATAGCGGTACCCACGGATTGTACAGCATATTGCTGATATCAGTAACTAATGAATCAATAATAGCTATAATTATCATCCCTTTCCAAATTATAAATAGTACCAAGGTTTATTACTTCTATTTTACGGGATAAACGATCGAATTGCAAGCAAATTCTGCTGCCCGCCCCATATTATACCTCAACATACTGCAAAACAGCGGCCACCGAAGCAGCCGCTCTTCCTTTTATCCATTATTCCGGGCAATTATTATGAGCAACAAAACAAACAAACACGAAAAAACCCGTTAAAACCGAAGTTTCAACGGGTTATGGTGGAGATAAGCGGGATCGAACCGCTGACCTCTTGAATGCCATCGCTCCTGAGGTTCTGGACTCAGTGGAAGCGATGAAAAAAGTTAGACAAAACCGCATAAAATGGACATTTCACAGTCCATATCATTTCAACTGGTACATGGCTTTTCGCAGTGATTCTGGTACTAATTCTGGTACTAAAAGTTCCGCAAAAACAAAGTGTTCCGCACACCCGTTTTTGGCGGTTCAATTTAGCACCAATTGTTCCGCGGGTCACGAACCTAAAATCAGTTGAAAGGAACAACAGAAAATGAACTACATCACTGCAAGCCAAGCAGCAGCGCGTTGGGGTGTTTCTGAAGGAATCGTCCGGCGTTACTGCAGAAACGAGCGCATCCCCGGTGCCTATCAGGAATTTGAAACTTGGTACATACCCGAGAACGCAGCCAAGCCCACGCGAAAGAAAAAGGAAGCCTCTCAGCTCCCCAAACTTCTCAAAACACTTATCAAGCAACGCGACGGCAGAATGTATCGTGGCCTCTATGAGTACCTGCAGATCAACATGGTCTACAGCAATGGCCG
>JAFQHB010000152.1 GCA_017398165.1 Bacillota bacterium | reverse complement strand
GTCTTGCCGTGGTCAACGTGACCAATGGTGCCGATGTTTACATGGGCTTTTGTACGTTCAAATTTCTGTTTTGCCATTTTTCTTCCTCCATTTTATTGCTTCAGTGCTTATTGCCTTGCAGCGTAAAATTTAGCGTCAAAATTAACAGCTTTTATGCTAAAGCGCTCTTATTAGTAGCCTTTGCGTTTCTCGATAATGGTCTCGGCAACGTTTCTGGGCACTTCCTCGAAGTGAGAGAACTGCATGCTGTAGGTACCGCGGCCCTGAGTACGGGAACGCAGGTCGGTAGCATAGCCGAACATCTCAGCCAGCGGAACGATAGCACGGATAGCCTGCAGACCGTTGCGGCCCTCCATACCCTCGATACGGCCGCGGCGGGAGCTTACGTTACCCATTACCTCGCCCATATAATCCTCAGGCACTACGACTTCTACCTTGAAAACAGGCTCCAGAATTACCGGGCTTGCCTTGTGGCAGCCATCCTTGAATGCCAGAGAACCGGCAATCTTAAATGCAACCTCGGACGAGTCAACATCGTGGTAAGAACCGTCTACCAGGGTAGCCTTGATGTCAATGACCTCATAGCCTGCCTGCAGACCGGAAAGCATAGCTTCCTTGATGCCGTTCTCGATAGGTCCGATGAATTCCTTGGGTACAACGCCGCCGACGATTTTGTTCTCGAATACAAAACCGGAGCCGGGCTCGCCGGGCTCAAACTCAACAACGCAGTGACCGTACTGACCGTGACCACCGGACTGTTTGACGTGCTTACCGATACCGGTAGCCTTGCCGCGGATAGTCTCTTTATAAGCAACCTGGGGCTGACCAACGTTTGCCTCTACCTTGAACTCACGCAGCAGACGGTCAACGATGATCTCCAGATGCAGCTCGCCCATACCGGCGATGATGGTCTGACCGGTCTCGTTATCCGTACGAACGCGGAAGGTCGGGTCCTCCTCAGCCAGCTTGGCCAGAGCAATACCCATATTCTCCTGGTCACCGGTGGTCTTGGGCTCGATAGCAACGTCGATAACCGGATCCGGGAAGTCCATAGATTCCAGAATGATCTCGTGTGCATCATCACACAGAGAGTCACCGGTGGTGGTGTCCTTGAAGCCGATGCCGGCTACGATATCACCTGCATGAACCTCGGTAACTTCCTCACGGGAGTTAGCGTGCATCTGCAGCAGACGGCCAACGCGCTCTTTCTTGCCTTTGGTAGAGTTGTATACATAAGAACCTGCCTTCAGTACACCGGAGTATACACGGAAGTAGGTCAGCTTACCAACGAAGGGGTCGGTCATTACCTTGAATGCCAGTGCGGAGAACGGAGCATCATCCGAGCTGGGACGCGAATCCTCCTCACCGGTCTCGGGATTGATACCGGTGATGTCCGGTACATCCACAGGGGAAGGCAGGTAATCAACAACAGCATCCAGCAGCATCTGTACGCCTTTGTTCTTAAAGGAAGAGCCGCACAGTACGGGAGTCATAGCTACCGCAATGGTACCTTTACGCAGACCCATACGGATCTCGTCCTCGGTCAGCTCTTCGCCTTCCAGATATTTCATCATCAGATCTTCGTCGTTCTCAGCAGCGGCCTCAACCATTTTCTCGCGCCATTCCAGCGCTTCGTCCATCATATCGGCCGGTACGTCAGTGACTTCGATCTCCTTGCCGAGGTCATCTTTGTAGATCTCGGCCTTCTTAGTGATCAGGTCAACGATACCAACGAACCGATCCTCAGCACCGATAGGCAGCTGGATCGGGATCGGGTTGGCACCCAATCTCTCTTTGATCATATTCACACCGCGCATAAAATCAGCACCGGTGCGGTCCATCTTATTGATATAAGCGATACGCGGTACGCCGTAGCGGTCAGCCTGACGCCAAACAGTCTCGGACTGGGGCTCTACGCCGCCTACCGAACAGAAAACTGCCACAGCGCCGTCCAGAACACGCAGAGAACGCTCTACCTCAACGGTAAAGTCAACGTGTCCGGGAGTATCGATGATGTTGATACGATTATTCTTCCAGAAGCAGGTAGTAGTTGCGGAGGTAATGGTGATACCTCTCTCCTGCTCCTGCACCATCCAGTCCATCGTTGCGCCGCCGTCATGAGTCTCGCCGATTTTGTGTACTCTGTTGGTATAAAACAAAATACGCTCGGTAGTAGTGGTCTTGCCGGCGTCAATATGCGCCATGATGCCGATGTTTCTGGTGTTCTCCAAAGAGTTCTGTCTTGCCATTGTTTCCTCCCGCTTGGCTTACCAGCGATAATGAGCGAATGCTCTGTTGGCCTCAGCCATTTTGTGAGTATCCTCACGCTTTTTGACAGAAGCGCCGGTGTTGTTGGCTGCATCCATCAGCTCAGCTGCGAGTTTTTCTTCCATAGATCTGCCGCTGCGTTTTCTGGTATACATTACCAGCCAGCGGATACCCAAGGTCTGGCGTCTTTCGGGACGCACCTCCATGGGAACCTGATAGTTGGCACCGCCGACACGGCGAGCCTTGACTTCCAGTACCGGCATTACGTTCTTCATAGCCTCGTCGAAAACTTCCATAGGCTCTTTGCCGGTTTTTTCTTTTATAATATCAAAAGCACCGTAAACGATCTTTTCTGCCACGCCTTTTTTGCCGTCCAGCATTACCTGATTGATGAATTTGGTCAGGACAACGCTGTTATACACCGGATCCGGCAGAACGTCGCGCTTGGGCGCTCCTCCACGTCTGGGCATCGTGTTACCTCCTCGAAAACTATATCACCGGGAATAACCGGAAATTACTTCTTGGCGCCGCCCTTGGGACGCTTAGCGCCGTATTTAGAGCGAGCCTGCATTCTGCCGTTTACACCGGCTGCATCCAGTGCGCCGCGTACTACGTGATAACGTACGCCGGGCAGGTCCTTTACACGGCCGCCGCGTACCAATACCACGCTGTGCTCCTGCAGATTGTGTCCGATACCGGGAATATATGCGGTAACTTCGATATTGTTTGTCAGACGGACACGGGCCACCTTTCTCAATGCGGAGTTAGGCTTTTTGGGAGTCGTAGTATAGACTCTGGTGCAAACACCTCTCTTCTGAGGGCATTCTTTCAACGCAGGTGCGGTAGATTTCTTTTCTACACTCTGACGACCTTTTCTAACCAACTGACTAATAGTAGGCAAAACCGCCACCTCCTTCCCCGAAAAATAAACTTGTTGGCAAGCCAGGCTTGCCTTTTCTCACAAGCCTATCCAACGGATAATGAAAAATAAAAATATTAGAGCAACCCCGACAAACTAAGTCCGTTCCTGACCAATTTGCCATTTTGCGCGCGCTACTTCAGCAGAGCGACCACAGCCGCGCCCACATCAATGCCACAGGCATCGCCCAGCTCGGCCCGCGTCGGCACGTTGACGATCTCCACATCCTTGACGATGCAAAGCGCCAGCACCTCAGCGATAAGCTGCCGGTCAGCATCTCCGGCAACGTATACCAGCCTTGCAGAGTTGGACTCCAAAGCCCGGATCGTTTGCTTAACACCGACGTGTTTTTTAGCAGAACTCAAACTGCTCAAATCCATTTCGGCATTACCCTCCCAGAATAGCGTACTGTATAATTTTATCAATACTTTCGGGCGTTGTCAACATAATTTCTCACATTTTTTCACCCTTTTTCAGATTTTTTTGCACCGGCCAAAACCCGCACCACCACTGATAGTATAGCCCCTCGGCCGACTACACAAACGCCGAATTGTTTACCCCGTTTTATCAGCCCATACCCCCCCCTCAATCCGCACCCCCCAAAGCAAAAAATCCCCGGCCGGGTGCTGTTTACGCACCCTGTCGGGGATTTACATTATGTATATCATTTTGCATACTGTTTATACATATTTGTTGTGCTGCCGTCAGGTGCGGTCAATCCCGCAGGCTGCTCTCAATGCCTGCCCACTTATAAGCAACCGCCTGCACGATCAGCGATACCACCGCCGCCGCGATGACAAACTCCACCGCACCGAGCGGTTTGAAATGATCCTGCCACAGCGCCCCGGCACCGTCCACGATGCCGCACAGCCCCGTCAGCACCACCAGCACCAACGAAAGCCCCCAGGATACCGCATTGCCCACCAACAAAGTCCGCCTGTCCCGTGCTTTGCCGCAGCACCACGCCAACCACGGCTGTACCAACATTATCAGTACAAAACCCAGCGCCGCCGCCAAGGAATCACTCAGCCACAGCAAGCACATACCGCCATACACATAAGGCAGCGCACATAATAACGGCTTAGAGTTCATAAACGCACCTCCCTGTCACTATACACTCTCCCTCAATATCAGGGGCAGATCACTCCACCGGCATCCCGGGAGGCAGAATCGCCAGACCGGACAGCGTGTCGTCGGCCGGCACTCTGGCATCCTCATTTACCAGTCTGTATATCACCATCGCCCCCTGCTCTCTGGTCAGGGTATCATTGGGGCCAAATGTCCCCTGATCGTCATAGCCGGTAATCAGACCCATAGCCAGAGCCTGTCTGACATAATCACGATAGTAGCTGCCGATATCTGCGAAATCCGCAATATCGGCCTCATCTGCCATATCGGATACATCCACGTTCCCGGCCTCCAGCGCCCTCACGACCATCAGAGCCATCTCCTGACGGGTAACAGGCTGGTCCATATCCCTGGCGGCAAACTCATTGTTGGTGATGATACCGTGCTTTACCGCCACATCATAGTTGTTGCTATACCAATATGTTCCTGCGGCCAGACCCTGCAGCTCTTCATTATAGAGGTAACGGGTAATAACGGTGACAAACTGAGCGCGGGTCATAGTACCGGTGGGGTCAAATTCGCCGACACCGTTGGCATTGGGCTTCTCAGTCCCTGCGAACAGGCCAAGATCCACCATCTCCATAATAGCACTGTGCGACCATCTGCCCGCAGCGACGTCCGAGAAGCTTTTCAGCTCATATTCCACCGGCGCAGCAGGAGCCACCGGGGCAGCAGGAGCAGCCGAGCCTTCCTCAACAGTGAAAATGAACTGAACCTTGGCAGGAAGAGGAGAATAAAAGGCATCTGAAACTGTGCTGGAGAAAAGATAAGCACCGGGTTTTGTAAATGTGCCATCCGACAAATCAAGCCATTCTGTATAAGGATCATTGAGCAGCTCATCCAGACTTTCGGCATAGGTAAAAGAGTCCCAAAGACCCATAAAAGACAAAGATTCTGCGGCATCAATGGTAACGGCGCCTTTGCAGCGATATACATCCAATTCGCCAAAGTTAAGCGAAATATAAACAGTACCGTCAGGCTTTACTTCCTCGGCAGTAATTTTAACAAGGTAGTCTTCTGCGGGCAACCCATAAAAAGGATGGATGGTGTCCTCGATAGTATAGGTCTGTGCCGCCCAGGCAGGGCAGGCCATACCAACAGCAAGGACAATCATAATAACAAAAGTAAAAATAAGTTTTGATGCTTTCATTGTGGTTCCTCCGTTAATTCTTCATTTAATTCGTCTGATTTGTGTCTGCACTCGTCTGCCGCCTTATCCAATGACAGTATAGCATATGACCGGCAACAAATCCAGCAGGTTCTGCGGGTGATGCCTTATCATTTGGCCGGTATCAATATTTCGTCCCGGGCGATATTGTTTACCACAAAAATCAGCCACGAAAAACAAAGCCCATACCACAGGCACAATACCTGCGATATGGGCCAAGCTTATCTGCCGGGCATCCGTTCACGCATCAAAATCCAGCCTCTTGCCGGCCACCGCCAGACCATAGACCTCCGCCGCACCGCACTCCCGCAGCACGCCGGCACAGCTCTGCATCGTCGCCCCGGTGGTGATGATATCATCCAGCAGCAGTACCCGCCGTCCGGACACGCCGCCAATATCCGGCCCGGGCGCAAAAGCCCCCGCTGCGTTGCGCTG
This sequence comes from Bacillota bacterium, assembly GCA_017398165.1. Classification (GTDB taxonomy): domain Bacteria; phylum Bacillota; class Dehalobacteriia; order UBA4068; family UBA4997; genus Avidehalobacter. The sequence goes on along the minus strand of JAFQHB010000152.1, from coordinate 6,243 downwards.
CCGTGCTGCCTTGCCCAGGTCATACTGAGCCAGAGTATCCCGCACACGCACCAGCGCCTGCCCCAATACCGGCAGGCCCAGCTGCCGCCCTACCGTCCCGGCCAGCAGCTCACTCTGATTATAGCCCCGCCCGGCAGCACGCGCAGCAAAAAGCGGTACCGGCACGATAACGTCGGCGCTGTTGCCGCTCTCCTGCCAGGCAGCAGCCGCCAGACACCCCAACACCTCGGCTGCGTCCGCCTGCCCGTGATACTTCAGATCACGCAAACGCTGCCGCACGATGCCGCCGTAAGGAGCAAAAGCCACCACCAAGAGGCCCAGCGGATAACAGCTATGCACCTCTCCCGGCTGATAAAAAGCCGCACACTCCGGGCAACATATCTGCTCCGCCGCCGGTGTGCAATACCCACACAGCCTGATATCGCCCACCCAACAGCCGACATCAATATCCCGGCCGCACAGAGGGCAGCTTTTATCCGGCCACAGCAGGTCATTCAGCCAGTCCAATATCTTCATACGCTATCCCGCCCTCCGTATTTCCCGGCCGATTCCGCAGTCTGCCGTGCTGTCAATTCATACACACAGCCGGATGCCGTCAGGCGGTAAAAGCGGCAATTCGCCGCATCCTCCGCCGCCAGACGCCGCAGCTCACCGCTGCTCAACACCTCAAACCCCAGCCGCACCGCCAACTGCGGCAGCAAACGCAGCCTCTCGCCGCCTGCCCCGGCCAGCCATACGTAACGACAGCCGCATTCCGCCGCCCAGGCATAGCTCAATTCACGCAGCCTGCCCTCCAGACGAGCCGCCGGATATCCGGCGTCGATCAGCAGCACCCACCGCTGCTGCACCCTCTGGCCGCGGCACACCAGCCAGGCGCACACACCGATCATCAGGATACCCACCACAAACCAGCACCCCAGCATAACCCCAGACCGCCTTTCTGATACCCGATACCAAAGCTGTCTGCTATTGTTATATGCCGCCGGACGCCCTCTGGCAACTCATCCCTATCGGCAACTCTACCTATTCACTCTTCACTAATACATCCCGCACAGCACCTTGGCGATCTCCGCCCGGGTAATGCTCTCCAGCGGCCGTATCGTGCCATCCTCATAGCCGCCGACCAATCCCAGCGTCACCAGCCGGTCGATATGCTCTGCCGCCCAGCCGCTGATTTGTTCGCCATCTGCAAAGCTCTGTGCCGCCGCCGGGTAGCCATCACCCAATATACGGCTGATGACGGCCATCGCCTCCTGGCGGCTGATATTATTGCGCGGATAAAAGAACAGCTTGCCCTTGACATCCTCGCCGCCCATAATGCCCGCAGCGTATATCGCCTTGACGGAATCCTTGGCCCACTCCGGGATATGGTGGCTGTCCGCAAAGGGCAGATATATGCCCTCCGGCTCCGGCAGCTCCAGATACCGCGCCGCCACCACCGCAAACTCCGCCCGCGTCAGGTTGCGCCCGGGATTAAAGGTCAGCTCACCACCCGTCATCTCGCCCTGCATCAGCCCGCGCTCGGCCAGATACCCGATGTATTCTGCCGCCCAGTGGCCATCCGGTACATCAGCATAGCCGGCAGCAGCCGCAGCCGTACCCACGCGGAAGGTCAGCGATTTTCTGGCCATTTTGCCGTCGTCATCGGTGGCTATTACCGTCAGGCGGTGCATACCGTCCGCCAGATCGCTCAATTCCGCCGTCAGCACGCCGCTGCTGTAAGCATAGCGATACTCCACCGGTTTACCGTCCAGCAGCAGCTCGATCTGATCCTCCAGCAGGTAATAGCTGCCCATACCCGCCGTCACGCGGAAGCTGAAAGTCCCGCTCTCGCCACTGGCCAGTGCGGTGGGCAGCGTCACGCCCACTATAGCCGGGGCCTCGCCGCCGATCAGCTGCACCACCGGCAGCTCTGCCCGCGCCGAGCCGCAGCTCACGATGATGCTGCCGCTCATATCGCTGCCCCCGGCGTGGTAATACCCCTCGCCGTCGATATTGCCGATATCCCCGACGAGCTGCCATTCCACCGCCGCATTATCCAGCGCCACCGTCTCGCCCTTATAAAGACCGGCGGCATCCAGCTGGATCTTATCGCCCGGCACGATCTGCAGCTCACTCACCGCCCGGCCGCCGCGCAGTACCTGCAGGTTGCTTACCGATTTTAATACGTAAATATTCTGCCTGGCCGCTATCTGCCCGGCCTTAGCCGTGATGACAGCCGTGCCGCCCTCATCTCCGGCAATAAAATAACCGTCCTTTACCTGCCCCATACCGCCGCCGACCGACCAGTCCACAGCGATATTCCCGATACCATCGCCCGGCTTATCGCCATCAGCCGCGGCATCGGCTGCATAGCCATCCTGCCCCAGCGGCTGCCCGGCCGCATCATACATAGTGGCCGTCACGCCGACTGCCGCACCGGCCAGCACGAAACGACTCTCCGACTCTACACCCATATAGGCAGCATCACCGTCGCCTTTGTGGCGATTCAGCAGGAAAATATAGTTGGCGCATTTACGCAGCGTCCCGTCCGAGGGCGAGTTTACCGCCGCCAACGAGCCGCCGCCCGGCCGTACCGCCAGACAGGTCGAGCCGCCGCCGTCCAGAGCGATAGCATCCTCTATCCCCAGCGCCAGCATTTCCTCGGCCAGTGCCTGCGGCGTCAGACCCACGCTGTAGCCGGCCTGCTTGCCGTCATTGACGAAGAATACCACCGTACCGTCTGCACGAAAGCCCACCGCCGAGCGCGCACTGCTGCCCTTGGTCGGGATATCCGCCACATCGGGCTGTCCACCGGCCAGCAGAGCCTTGCCGCCCACGGCATACGCCGCCTGCGCCCAGCGCTCATCATCCGCTGTGATGGTCAGCGTCACTTCCTCGCCTTCTTCAAAAACGCCGACCTTGGTGACTTCACCGGTGGCCGCCACCGTCAGCACCATCTGATTGGCCGCGATAGGCGTCGAAAGTGCTGTCTCGCAGATATCCACCACCCGCATCCGGATGCTGCAGCCGATATACGGGTCGATATCGTCGATCTTCTCCAGCAGCACGTTGGTGCCGGGCGAGTTTATGCGTGTCTCCGCGCCCCAGTTGTGGTCATAAAGGTTTACGGTATAGGATGAGCGCGTTTTGTTCAGGTTCTCCACCCGCACGCTGCCGCTATCGCCCTGCAGCATCATCATAAGCTGCGGCTTGCCGCCAAAGGCGCTGCCATCCGCAGCAAAGCCCACGGCATACGCACCGCCCGCCGAGGTTATCAGCGTGCCCTCCTTGATAACGATACCGATCGGCACGCCGGTCGAAAGATTAAAAAAGTCTGCATTGACAGCGGCTATCGGCTGCTCGCCCAGGCCGCTGAGATACTGGCCCACATAGGTCACGGTAGATCGCCCGTAAAAACCCTGTCCGTAGGCCACCACCGGCACCACGCTTTCATTCGGCGTGTACTCGATGTAATGCGCCCGCTGCACACCCTGGCCGTTCTCCGCCACCACATCATAATAAAAAGTGCCCTCGCCGATCTGGCGTGCCTGCGGATAGGCCGCACTGTAAGCCCACACCGGCGCCGCCGCCAGCCACATTGTCAAACACAAAAGCAGCGCCCCTGCGCCGCTTTTCTTCAGATACTTCCCTACACTCTGCCAAGACATCCCATCTCTCCCCTTTTTTGCCAAACTATGCACTATTCACACAATATTCGCGCATTATCCCCACCGCCGTGCGGCAGCGAGATACCCCCATTATACAAAAAACTGACCGCAAGGTAAAGCCCCTGCGGTCGTTTTTTAGAGGTTTTCCGCCATTTTCTGATGCCGGCGGCTGGCTTCCTCATACTTACGCTTGGTAGCCAGCCCCCCACGCAGATGCCGCTCCGCCGTGTTGTTCTCCAATATCTCCTTTACTTCCCCCGCCACTACCTCGTTCAGCAGCGGCAGCCGCTCGGTGATATCCTTATGCACAGTGCTTTTGCTCACACCAAAGACTCCGGCAGTCTGCCGCACTGTCGATCGGCTCTCGATTATATAGGTGCTGATCTCCAGCACTCTCTTGCGTATGTATTCCTGCATGGCACGGCCTCCAGACGAACTTACTTTGTCTAAGTATATGACCGTCCATACGATTTATGACTCCGCCTGCCGGGATGCTTTTACAGCAGATCATCCTCATCCAGCGTGTTTTCCAGCCTGATGATACTGTTGGCATAATGCTTTATCAGCCCACCGGGATCAGCGCACCCATCCAGCCGGCTCAGCAGATTATTCGTCCGGATGCGCGCCCTGGCCAGCAGCCTTTTGAAAGCCATCCATTTTCTGTCCAGCTTCAAAAACAGTGTGCAGCACAGCAGCATCGACACGATGACCGAGCACAGCTCCACCAGAATACCGCCCCTGTCGCCGCTGATAACGATAACGCTGAATATCGCGAAAGCTACACTCCACAAATTAAAGCAGTAATACAGCGACGCATACATCGTACACAGCAGATTCCAACCGTTTACTTTCTGCAGCGCGTTCCGCAGCACCACCAGCTGCTCCGGGGCGGCCTTGTCCCGCACACTTGCCGTTATCCGCCCGACGTCATAATTCTGGCGGCAGGCGAAAAAAGCATACAGCAGCACAAAAACTACCGGCACCAGCAATATCGCCACAAAAGTCACCCACCATATCAGCACGACCTCACCCCCGTTTATCGCATCCCCGCAATAAGTAAAACCATTATGAAATAATTTTAGCACGTCCTCATTCTTTTGACAACACAAAGCCCCAATATACGATGCCACGACACCGCAGCCTGACTCGCGCTGGCAAAACAAAAAAACTCACAAAAAAAACTCCCGGACGATCACCAAACCATCCGGGAGTTCTCATATGTTTGCGTCCAAAACTGATGCCTGCTTATTTGACCGGCTTTACGCCCTCATCCTGTATGGGAGACTGCGGCATATCCCAGCCGTGATGATCGGTATGCAGCAGATGATGCGCCATCTCGCCGCAGGGTTCACCGAGGAATTCGGCATACAGCGTCTGCACGTCGGGATTCTCGTGCGAGAATCGCAGCACATTGGCACTGTCATATTTATAGAGAGCCTTACCGCGCCGGGCTGCCCATTCTTCATTAAAATGGATAGGCTGGCCGCCGCCGCCCACACAGCCGCCGGGGCAGGCCATGATCTCGACAAACTGATAATCCACCTCGCCGCGGCGGATAGCCCGGATCAAACGACGGGCATTACCCAGGCCATTGGCCACCGCCGCCCGCACCACCGTACCGCCGACGTTATACTCGGCCTCGATCCACGGCTTATCACTGCCCAGCGCCCGCACCGCCTTGAATGTCTCATCGGCACTGGGGTTCTCGCCAGTCAGGATATAATAACAGGTACGCAGCGCAGCCTCCATCACACCGCCGGTAGTGCCGAAGATAACGGCCGCACCGGTGCCGCTGCCCAGCGGAGAGTCAAAATCCTCCTCCGGCAGGGCACTCACGTCGATCTGCCCCATCTGCAGCATCCGGCAGAATTCGCGCGTCGTCAGCGAATAATCCACATCCTTGCAGCCCTCGGCCGCATCGTTGATGTTGGGGATGTCCAGCTCGGCCTTTTTGGCGGTACACGGCATAATGGATACGCATACGATATTCTCCGGCGCTACGCCGATTTTATTGGCAAAGTAAGTCTTGGTCACCGCACCGAACATCTGCTGCGGCGATTTCGCGCTGGAAAGCTGATCGACCATATCCGGGTACTGGCTCTTCATAAAGCGTACCCAGCCCGGGCAGCAGGAGGTAAACATCGGCCACTTGTGGGCCTCGGGGTGCTGCATCCGCTCCAGGAATTCAGTACCTTCCTCCATAATCGTCAGATCGGCCGAGAAATTGGTGTCAAACACATAATCAAAGCCCAGACGGCGCAGCGCCGCCACCATCCGCTTCTCGGTGGCTGTCTCGGGCGTCAGGCCAAAAGGCTCGCCCCAGGCGGCACGCACGGCAGGAGCCACCTGCACCACCACTACCTTATCCGGGTCATTCAGCACACCGTTTACGCCGCTGATAGCCTTGATATCATCGCGGGTATGCAGGGCATTGGTGGGGCAGTGGGTAATGCACTGGCCGCAGTTGGCACAATCGGCCTCGCTCATTTTGCGGTGATGCGATACACCGACGGTGGTATTGGAGCCGGTACCCACCATATCCCAGATGCCCAGCGATTGAATTTTATCACAGATGGAAACACAGCGATAGCAT
>JAFQHB010000151.1 GCA_017398165.1 Bacillota bacterium | reverse complement strand
TATACAGCCTGTATCATAAAAATACACTGACGCGGCAAATTTTTATGCCGCAGGTATTGACAAACCCCGTCCGGATGATTATAATAAAGCCATAACTGAATATTTGAAGTTTGCGGTGCTTTTACAGCTTAAAAAGGAAACCGGTGCGAGTCCGGTGCAGTCCAAACTCTACTGTAATTGACGACGAACGGAGATTATGCCATTGGATGCAGCAGCGTCTGAGAAGGCCCCCGGGAGAATGAGTCATAAGTCAGGATATTTGCCGCAGGCGTGCTTTTGCTTTTAGGGTGGGAAGCAGCGGCAGGCCGACAGTGACGCGCCGGAGCGATGGCGCAGCGCAGGAAACGCCTGAGTGGCAGAAATGCCGTCAGACAGCGTTTTGGGTCGGTTCTCAATCAGATCTCAGACGGTTCACCCAAGATATGTGAACCGTTTTTTTGTTTCCCCACCTGATACAGGTGGGCTTTTTTTCTTGGTTGTACTGCCAATCAAATTTTGGTTATAGTGTTTTTTCGTTACCCTAATTTACTCCTTTCTTAACTCTTTATTTCTTTTACCCCTACTCCGGGATACCTGCCCCGGGGCGGAGCACCCCAACTCCTCCCCGGAGACATCCGGAGCAAATCAGAAGCTGCTTTATCCTCAATACTGCCAATCCAATCGGCATGGATCGGCAAGAGGAGATATGCGGTATGATGTGCCAAAATCCGTCGGTATCAGCCTGGACAGACATAGCCCGACGGGTGTGATACAGTGCGGACAATTTCTGCATAAAAATGTATATTTTGGTATAGTAATATGCTGAAATATTATATGTGAGCGCACTTTTGGGAGTTTCCCTGCGTTTCTGTTGCAGTATTGGCAATATCAGCAACATTCAATGATTTGCGGCACGCAGCTATGGTGCGTTTGCCCGGGTCATTTTGTAGTTACTTTTTATCCCCTAATTCCTCTTTTGGCAAAGACCCCCGTTTCATCGTTCGGGGGTCTTTGCTTTTGTGGGTATATGTGTTACAATCATAGATATGCTGCAAATACAGATGCCTTGCAAATATGTATGTCCTGTAATCATAGATGTGTTATAAGATGTACTATGAGCATATAAGTATGATGTGTAAGTATGAGATTGCTTGCCGACAAAAGGGAGAGACTGCGATGTTGGAGATGTTTAATCTGCCCTATGACGGATATCTGTGGCGCGAATGGTTTGGCGGCGAGGCACGGCGGCTGGAGGATATGGTGGCCGGCCTGGGTGTGGATGGGCTGGAGGTCATCTGTGGTGATGACAACGGCCTGGAGGGCTTCCCGCGGCATTTGATACAGGGCTGGCATTTGATATTTTACGCTGACTGGCTGGATTTCTGGCGAGGTGACGAGGCGGCACTGACACGGAAATTCGCTACGCCGGAGGTTTGGCGCGGGTTTTATCAGGCGGACGGCCCGGCAGATATGGAGGCGGCTTTCGCGCGGGATCTGGAGCGGGCGGCGGCTGTCGGGGCAAAGTACGTGGTCTTTCACGTTTCGGACGTGTCTATCGAGGAGGTCTATACTTTCCGCTGGCTGCACAGTAATGAGGAGATCATCGACGCGGCGGCCGAGCTGATTAACCGGCTGATGGCGGGTAAGGATTATCAGTTTGATCTGCTGCTGGAGAATTTACCGTGGCCGGGGCTGCGCTTTGATAATGCGGCGCTGACGCGGCGGCTGCTGGAGCAGGTGGAATATCCGCGGAAAGGTATTATGCTGGATATTGGGCATCTGATGACGACTGACGATAGCTTGACCGATGAGCAGCAGGCGGCGGACTACATTGGGCAGCGTCTGGATGAGCACGGTGAGCTGTGCCGCTGCATCAAGGGTGTGCATTTGCATACTTCGCTATCCGGGGAGTATGTGCGGGCATGTCGGGCGCAGACGCCGCCCCTGCCGGAGGGTGATATTTACCGGCAGTTTGCCGAGAGCTATCAGCATATTCTGCGGATAGATGAGCACAAGCCCTGCCGTACCGCGGCACTGCGGGCGGTGCTGGATAGGATAGCACCGCAGTATCTGGTGCACGAGCTGGCAGCGGGTACACCGCAGGAGAAGGCCGAAGCAGTGCTTGGCCAGCGCAGGGCACTGGGATTAGTAAATAGTGAATAGGTTTTTTTTGGGGGGGTACCACGCTTGCAAGACCCTGTCGCCCCACCCGCTACCCTTTCGAGCACTTTCGCCCTTGTCGGGGCTCCTTGCCTCCCCTTTTATTGAAATTTTTTACCCCGCTCGTGCAGGCTGGATGCTGCGCCCTGCAAGGGCAGTGGGACGACGGGGACTCTCGGGTGTGGTACTGGCAAAAAAATAACTGGTTTAAGAAAAAACGTAAGAGATTTTTTGGTGTACCGCTTCCGTTTCTGTCCGTCAC
>JAFQHB010000150.1 GCA_017398165.1 Bacillota bacterium | reverse complement strand
GTGCCGATACCACCATCACCATCTTGCCCCAGAAGCCCAGCAGCGGCGGCACACCGCCAAAGGACAGCAGCACCAGCATCATCGCCGCGGCCACAGCCGGCATCTGACGCCCCAGCCCCCGGAAATGCTCCAGAGATGTACCGCCCTTGCGCTCCTCCATAATACGCAACACAAAGAAAGCGGCAATAGCCATCACACCGTGGGCGATGATGTGGATGAACGAACCGGCCATACCCATCGCAGTACCCACCACGAAGCCCACCGGGATATTACCGGCATGCGCCACGCTGGAATAAGCGATCATACGCTTTACATCCTTTTGACGCAGCGCCATCACGTTACCGACGGTCATCGTCACGGCACACAGCAGACCCACCAGCACCGCAGGCAACGGCGAGATGGCCGCAAAGGCAATCACCATCAGCAGCAGCGCCACGATGAAAGCACCCTTTTGCGTCACGCCGGAGAGGAAACCGGTCGTCGGCGAGGACGAGCCCTGATAAGTATCAGCCGCCCACATATGCAGCGGCACCAATGCCATTTTGTAGCCAAAGCCGGCCAGCAGCAAAATGAACGAAAGCACCAGCACCGGCTGGAAGCCCAGCACCAGCAGCACCTCGGCACAATCAGCGATATTCATAGTCCCGCAGAAGCCGTACAGCAGCGAAAGCCCGTACAGGATCAGTGCCGAAGAAAAAGCACCGGTCAGGTAATACTTCAGTGCCGCCTCCCTGCCGCGCGGATTGTCCTGCTCGATCATCGGCAGGGTATAAGTCGCAATACTGGCCAGCTCAAAACCCACCAGCAGCGTAATGAAATCAGTCGCCGAGGGAATGACGATCAGGCCCAGCATCGCCGTCAGCAGCAGCGCATAATACTCCTGCGCGCGGTATATCCGCCGTGTGAAATCATACGAGCCGATAATGTTCAGCAGCGCCAGACCCAGCAGCAGCACCTTCACGAATATCGCAAAGGAATCAAGAGCAAAGCCGCCGCCCAAAATCAGCTTATCAATGCCCCACAGAGCCGCACACATCGCCATATCCAGCGCCAAAGCCAGCGTTGTCAGGCCCCAGGCCAGCGTATGCGCCCGCCGCGGCAGCAGCATCACCACCACCGCCATAAAAGCCAGCAATATCTCCGGCAGCAGCAATATCAGTTGATCGGGAGTCAAGAAAGACATTTTATTTCACACCTCCCAGCAGCTCCAGAATATAGCCCGTACCCTGGCCGATCATATCAGTCACCGGCGCGGGGTAAATACCCAACCCCAGCACCAGCAGTCCCAGCACCGCCAGCGGCACCGCCTGGAACCACAGCAAATCGTGCGGGTGTTTTTCTTTCAAATCATTAGAGGGGGTGCCGAAATACGCCCGCTCCAGCGCCCACAGATAATAGGCAGCCGTCACGATCATCGAAAGCATCGCCACCGCCGTCAGCACTTTGTTGACGGAAAAAGCCCCCAGGAATACCATCAGCTCAGGTATAAAGCCCAGCAGACCGGGCAGACCGACCGAGGCAAAGAACGTAAACACAGTGCAGGCCGAAAGCCGCGGCAGCACCGAGGCTACACCACCCAGATCGCCGATACGGCGGGTCCCCACGCTGTGCTGCAATATACCGCACACCATAAAGAGCATCGCCGAGATCAGACCGTGTGCAAACATCTGCAGCACCGCACCGTTAAAGGCACGCTCCTGCATCATCGCCAGGCCAAAGAGCAGCAGCCCCATATGGCTGACGGAGGAATACGCGATCATCTTCTTCAGGTCATCCTGCGCCAGTGCCAGCGCCGCCGCATACAGCATACTGATGACACCCATTATCGCCATCGGCAGTGCGTAATGCACGGCAGCCTCCGGCAGCATCCCAAAGGCGATACGCACCAGACCGTAGCCGCCCATCTTCAGCATTACTGCCGCCAGGAACACCGAGCCCCCGGTGGGCGCCTCGACGTGGGCGTCAGGCAGCCAGGTATGGAAAGGCACGGTGGGGATCTTCACCGCAAAGCCGAAGAACAGCGCCGGGAAGATCAGATACTGCAGCGATACCGGCAGATCGACATACTGGCTGATGACCTGCATATTAAAGGTATAATACCCCAACTGTCCCGCCGCATTGAAGAAAATGGCAAAAATGCCGACCAGCATCACCAGCGAAGCCACGTGCGTATAAACGAAGAACTTGATCGCCGCATAACGACGGCGCGGACCGCCCCAGCCGAGTATCATAAAATACATCGGGATGAGCACGACCTCCCAAAAGAGATAGAACAGGAAGAAATCCAGCGCCGCAAACACACCGAAAAGACCGGTCTCCAGCAGAAAGAGCAGCGTAAAATACGTCCGCAGGTCTTTGTGCTCATCAAAGGAAAGCAGCACCACCAGAGGCGTCAGCAGAGCCGTCAGGAACACCAGCGGCATACTGAGGCCGTCCAGTGCCACGTTATATGTAATGCCAATGGATTCTATCCAGCCGGCATAAGTCTCGAACTGGAAGCTGCCGGAAGGCAGAGAGCTGTCATAGCCAAGCAGCATCACGATATTGACAGCCAGCGGTACCAGCGAAAGCACCAGCGCCAGTCCTTTGATAAAGCTGTCCCTGCGGCAGAACGTCCCCAGGACAAAGATCAGCAGGGCGGCCAGCAGCGGGAAGAAGAGCAGTATATTTAGCAGATTCATAACATCACTCCTCCCATCGCCGCCAAGAGCAGCAGCACTACGCCTACCAGCACCAGAGCCAGATAGCTCTGCACGTTACCATCCGCAAACCGCCGCAGTGAGCCGCCAAAGCCAACGACAGTCCCGCAAAAGCCACGAATGATGCCATCCACCACGTGATAATCAAACCAACGACAGATATCGGCCAGCAGCAGATTGAATCGTGCCACCACATTCACCACACCGTCGATCACATAGCGGTCAAACAAATCCAGCACCGCCGCAAAGGAGCAGGCAAAAAGTGCCGAGATCTTCTCATATACACGGTCGATATAATAACGGTTCAGCAGCAGCTTGTGCAGCGGAGAAAGCGCCGCCGCGATCTTGCCGGCATCAATAACCCGGAAGAAATACACCGCCGCCGAAAGCCCCACACCCAGCGCCACCGCAACGATCGAAATGATCATCGGGATATGAGTCTCGGCCACATGGGCGTGACCCGTCAGCATAATGGAGATAGGTTTGGTCAGCGCACCGCTGCCCAGAGCAAACACCGAAAGCACCACCAGCGGCAATATCATCGGCAGGCTGCTCTCGTGCCCGTGATAATCGCCGAGCTTCGGCCCGGTGAACACCACAAAGAACAAACGGAACATATAAAACGCCGTCAGCAGGCTGGTGAATGCCAGCAGCCAGAATGCCACCGGTGAGGTCTGCCAGGCCGCCAGCAAAATCTCGTCTTTACTCCAGAATCCGGCAAAGGGCGGGATGCCCGCAATAGAAACGGTAGCCGCCAGAATGGTCAGACCGGTCACTTTCTGGTATTTCAGCAGGCCGCCCATCTGATAGATATCATTGGTGCCGGTGCCATGGATAGCCGAGCCTGCCCCCATAAAGAGCAGAGCCTTAAAGAAAGCGTGATTCAGCAGATGCAGCACCGCCGCTACGTAATTCAGCGCACCGAGAGCCACCACCATAAAGCCGAGCTGACTCAGCGTAGAAAATGCCAGAATACGTTTGAAATCACGATTGACCAGTGCCATCAGCGCCGAGCCAAGAGCGGTAACAGTACCGATCACGATCATAAAATCAGTAGTAACCGGGGTCAGCAGGAAGAGCGGGAACAGACGCGCGCACAGGTAAATACCGGCTTTTACCATTGTAGCCGCGTGGATCAGTGCCGATACCGGCGTCGGGCCCTCCATCGCATCGGGCAGCCAGACGTGCAGCGGGAACTGTGCCGATTTACCGATCACACCCCCGAAGATTCACTGAGTCGCCAGAGTCAACAGCGCAGGATCATAATTACCCGCAGCAGCGCCCGCCAGCATCACCTGATAATCCACACTGCCAAACATATTGAAAAGCAGGATAATACCTATCAGCATCACCACGTCACCGACACGGGTCACCAGGAAGGCTTTCTTGGCGGCGGCAGCGGCACTCGGCTTGTAAAACCAGAAGCCGATCAGCAGATAAGAGCACAAGCCCATGATCTCCCAGAAGATAAAGGCCTGCAGCAGATTATTGGCCAGCACCACCGAAAGCATCGAGAAAACGAAAAGCTGGACCTCTGCAAAAAAGCGCAGCAGCCCGGATTCGCCGTGCATATAGCCATAAGCATAAAACAGGATAAGCGTTGCCAAAAAGGCTACCAGCAGCAACAGCAGCCAGGATAGCTTATCAAGATAAAATCCAAACTCAATATCATCAAACCAGACGAAGGAAAGCTCCAATACCTCGCCGGAAAGCACCGCAGAGCCGCAGGCAGCCGCCAGCACCAACGAAGCGACAGTGCCGCACATACCCAGCCACGCAGATCGCAGCCCCAGCTTATTCCCCAGACACAGCGTCAGCAGCAGTGTCAATAAAACCGGCATCGGTATCAGCCAAAAATTAGCCAGCATTTTCTCCCATCCTATCTATTCCATTCTTTTCCGACCATTACAACTTTTACGTCCTAAACCTGCTGTAAAAACTTACTGCAAAATTTCACTTTATATGATACAGCCCGTTATACGTCGGCAGTGACCTCGTCATCAGCCTCAGCATATACGTCGATGAGCACCTCATCGCCCTCAGCCGCGTAGACAACATTCCAATCCGCGTCTTTCTGCATCATATCCTTTACCTTGGTAAAGGTTTTATCAGCCCAGGATTCCAGGCCGACGTTATAGCTCAACGTCACGCCGTCCAGCACTACATCGCCGCTTTCGCCCAGCTCGTTCTCCCGCGCCATATAGACGTTAGCAGCGTGTGCCTCGGTGTCATAAGTCTGCACGAAGCGTATCGAAGCGATCTTGCCCTGCTCCCACTTCATCGTCGTCATCACGTGCTGCAGGCCGTTAGAGCGTCCCTCCAAAAACTGCTCGATCACCAGCTCGGCATCGGGCTCCGGCGGCGGATCCTGCTTTTTCTCGCAGGCACACAGCCCCAGCAGCACCACGCACAAAATCAGACACAGCAGCAGACGCAGCGTTTTATGTAATCTCCACATTCCGCTCATTACTTCCACCCCTTATCCGCGCAGCAGATGGAACTGCTCAACATCAATAGTACCGCGGTGACGGTATACCGAAAGCGCAATAGCCAGACCCACGGCTACCTCGGCCGCCGCCAATGCGATCACGAATATCGCCATCACACTGCCCTCGGGCCGCCCCAGATACTGGGCAAAAGCCAGAAAGTTGATATTGGCCGCATTCAGCATCAGCTCGATAGAAATAATAGTAGCGATCAGGTTGCGCCGCGTCATCACGCCAAAAAGCCCAATGGTAAACAGCAGCGCCCCCAGCAGCAGATAATGCGTCAGACTGAGGTGAAAAACGAAATCCACCGTACCCGCAGCCAGCGCCATAATATCGACCCCGCTGAGCCATTCCATAATGGCGCCTGCAGGCTGCACCAGCCATTTATCCAATATGTTTTGTACTATGTCCCAAAGATTAGTGATATAAGACACGATCACTCACCCCTATTCCTTGCCATTGCCGGCCTGATGCCCGCGCGCCACGGCTACCGCCGCCACCAGCGCCGCCAGCAGCAGCACCGCCATCAGCTCAAAGGCCACCATATGCTCATTCAGCAGTTTATCTGCCAGATCAGCATAAACGACCGGCTGTATATCTGCTGTAGTGCCCATCAGCGGCCATCCGGTAAAATGCGTATACAGGATGGTGCTGCCCAGAGCACCGCCCACCAGCAGCGAAGCCAGCGCACCGCCTACCCATTTATGCGCCCACTTGTTGGTATGGCTCATATCGCCCTGGCGACGGTTAATCATCAGCAGCGCCAGCACTATCAGCACTGCTACCGATCCGGCATAAACGATGATCTGCACCGCGCCCAGATAATCCGCCTGCAGGCTGAAGAACACACCGGCTACCGACAGCAGACAGCCAATAAATGACAAAAACGCGTGGATCATATTCGGCAGAAACAGCGTCCCCAGACCAAAGATCGCAGTAAGCCCGGCCAGCACCAGAAAAGCCAGAGTATGCAGCATCACTCACCGCCTCCTTCCGCCGGGGCAGCAGCCTTGGGCGCATCTGCCGCCGGTTTGGCAGCAGGGGCAGCCGGCCGCGGCGCCGGTGCAGGCTTGGTGCCATAGGCAGAAAGTGCAGCCGTTTCGTCCTCCGGGTGCAGCACATCCTGCGGGATATCCTGCGGCAGATATACGGCTGTCTCAAAATCCTGCGTCATATGCAGGCAGTTTTTGGGGCAGGCCTCTACACACAGCCCGCAGAAGAGGCAATACTGCCGATCAAACACGAACTCAGTGCATATTTTTTTATTATCCTCGTTCTTGGCAAATTTCTGGCGAATGACCTTGTTTGGGCAGGCCATAGCGCACAGACCGCAGCTTATGCAGGCTTCTTGATCCAGCACGAATTTTGCACCCCGCCAACGCGAGGGCAATTCCGGCTTTTCTTCAGGATATTTCTCGGTCAGCCGCGGCTTTACGGCTTCTTTGGCCGTCACCGCCAGGCCTTTCAATATTCCTTTACCAAACATTCCATCACTTCCCATCTCTTTATCTCCAAAACACGGCTCGCCGCCGCATCACAACGTATCACTCAAATCAGATTAAATCATATAGACATTAAACCATATAGACCACAATACCGGTCACCAGCACGTTCAGCAGCATCAGCGGCACCAGCATCTTCCAGCAAAAAGCCAAAACGTGATCGGCACGAACACGGGGCAGAGTCCAGCGCGTCCAGATGAAGAACGACATAATAACGAAGGTCTTCAGGAGGAACCATACCCAGCCGGGCAGGAAAGGCCCGCTGAAGCCGCCCAGGAACAGCGTTGTCGCCACACCCGAGGCTACGAACATATTACAGTACTCCGCCAGATAGAAAAGCGCATAGCGCATACCCGAATACTCGGTATAGACGCCGGCAGTCAGCTCACTCTCGCCCTCGGGCAAGTCAAAAGGCGCACGGTTGCACTCGGCTATCGCCGCGATTATGTAGACCACAAAAGCCACCGGCTGCAGGCATACCAGCCAAATATGCTCCTGCTGATAGCTGATAATATCCAGCATATTGAACGTCCCGGCCACCATTACCACGCTCAGGATGGCAAAGCACTGCGGTACCTCATAGCTGATGGCCTGATTGACTACACGCATACCGCCCACCAGCGCATACTTGTTATTGGATGCATAGCCCGCCATCAGTACCGGCAGCGAGGCACAGGTCGTCACCGCCACGATATACACGATACCCAGCTCCAGATCCAGCGCCACCATACCCTCGCCAAAGGGAATGGCCGCCAGCGCCAGCATCGGCGGCACGAAAGCCAGCAGAGCCGCCAGCAGATGTATCGGCTTATCGGCCTTATCCGGCACGATGTCTTCTTTCATCACCAGCTTTATAGCATCGGCAATAGTCTGCAGCCAGCCGTTGGGCCCCAGACGGTTTGGCCCCGGACGCCGCTGGATGTAGCCGGCCAGCTTGCGCTCCCAGATGACGTAGAAAAGCGCGATCAGCACACAGGCCACCACGATGCCCAGCCAGTATACCGCCACCATAGCGATATCCACCAGTGCCTCGGGCAGACCCAGCCGGGTCACGATCCAGGTAAAAATGAACCGCGCCAGCGCCGCGATATTAACAAATATATTGTTAATAAATTCCATAATGTTTTCCTCAATTCAATTTATCTCGATCAAATTCAGCTTGCCCAGAATACAGCCTGCCGCCGCATCAGGCGTCGATCTCGCCCAGCACGATGTCAAAGCTGGCAATAATAGCCACCAGATCGGCGATCTTGTGCCCCGGCATAATCTCCTCAAATATTGCGATATTATCATAAGAAGGCCGACGGAAATGCACGCGATACGGCTGATTCTTACCATCCGAAGCCACCATACAGCCCATAATGCCTTTGGGGTTTTCGCACTGTGCATAGGCTTCCCCTGCCGGCGGGCGCAACATCTTGGGTATCTTGGCCATTATCTCGCCGCCCGGCTGTTTTTTCAGCTCGGTATAGATATCCCTGATGAGCTTATATATCTCATCCAGCTCCAACATACGCTGCATATAGCGATCATAGCAATCGCCGCTCGTCTGCACCGGCACGTTGAAGTCAAATTTATCATACAGGCAATAGGGTGCATCGCGCCGCAGATCATAGCTCACACCGGATGCCCGCAGGTTGGGGCCGGTCAGTGCATAGGTCTTGGCCTGCTCCGCCGTCACCACACCGATGCCTTTAGTCCGCTGCAGGAATATCTCATTACCGTCCACCAGCTTATGATACATCTCCATAAACTTCGGGAAGTCATCCATCAGCTTATTATAGCAAACATCAAATTCATCATTCAGATCGGCCTGCACGCCGCCGATGCGAATATAGCTCTGCGTCATACGCGCACCGCACAATGCCGACATACAATCCAGCGCATACTCGCGCTGCTGATAGGGATAAAACACGCCGGATACCGCGCCCATATCCATAATATAAATACCGACACCCACCATATAGGATGCCAGACGCATAATCTCACACGTCAGCATACGCAGCAGACTGGCACGCTCAGGGATCTCGATGCCCATCAGTTTCTCCACCGCCAGAGCATACGGCAGGTTGTTATTCACACCCGCCAGATAATCCAGACGGTCGGTATAGGGCATACCCTGGGGGTACGTCCGCGCCTCCAGCAGCTTCTCGATGCCGCGGTGCAGATAACC
>JAFQHB010000149.1 GCA_017398165.1 Bacillota bacterium | reverse complement strand
AGCGGGTGCAGGCTAATCTGGTGCTTTTTATGCTCTCGGATAAGGAAATATATGAAAAAGCCGTGGCGGAATTAGGAGAAAATTTTACAGACAGCGCTCCTTTGCAGGAATTGCTGACTCTCGTAAAGAATATAAAAGATAAATACGATTGGCGCCCTGCGAGTTTGCTGAATTATCTCGGCGGGGGCGAGACGTATCAACTGCTGTTGGAGATGGTTCGGGCGGATTTCAGCCGGGAACGTCTGGCACCACTGGCCGAGGGGTGTATCCGCACCCTGAAGATCAGAGGGCTGCAGCAGCAGCTGGCCGCATTGAAGGCCGGGCTGACCAATACCGCGGCTGACCTGCCGGTATTGCGGCAGATAGGCGATATGGAGCGGCAAATACGCGGGCTGCGCAGCGAATGAGAGCAGACCGGTATGAGACAGATCACAATGCAGTAACAAATAGATGGCGGCTCGGGCGGTATCCTGCCGGTCGGGCTGTGAAAAGAGGTTTATTCATTGGCAGACAATATTAAAGACAAAATGGCCGCAGAGATCAGCGAAGACGAGCTGGATTATGATTGCGAGTTTGATGATCTGGAGGCGCCGCTCGATATAACTGACGAAGAGCTGGAACGTCTGGCGCAGGAGGATATGCTGCCCGAGCAGATGGATTTCAGCGAGGACGATCAGTTGGATGAGCTGGACGAGCCGACCCACAGCCGCAAAAACGGCGGCAAGAAGGAACATATGCAGCGGCTGGAAGAAATACTGAAAAGCCGTCGGGAGATCACCTTTGGTGAGATTCTGGAGACTTTTGCCAACTGTGAGCTGGACGTGCAGGATATGGAGGATATCTATGAGCTGCTGGCGCAGAACGGCATCGAACTGGTGGCTGATGAAGCCATCGACGAAGAGCCGGATGATGCCGCTATGCAGGAGCTGGAGCAGGATGATTCCATGCTCGATCTGGATTTCTCGGTGCCTGACGGCGTGGCGGTGGATGATCCCGTGCGTATGTATCTGAAGGAGATCGGCCGTGTGCAGCTGCTTTCTGCCCAGGATGAGGTCGCTCTGGCCGAGGCTATGGAGGAAGGCGACGAAACAGCCAAGAAACGCCTGATAGAATCCAACCTGCGTCTGGTAGTCAGCATCGCCAAGCGTTATGTTGGCCGCGGTATGCTTTTCCTCGATCTGATCCAGGAGGGCAATCTGGGCCTTATCAAGGCAGTAGAGAAGTTTGATTACCGCAAGGGCTATAAATTCAGTACCTACGCTACCTGGTGGATCCGCCAGGCCATCACCCGCGCTATTGCCGATCAGGCGCGTACCATCCGCATCCCGGTGCATATGGTGGAGACCATCAACAAGCTGAACCGCGTACAGCGGCAGCTCGTCCAGGAGCTGGGGCGCGACCCACTGCCGGAGGAGATCGCCGAGGGTATGGGTGTTAGTGTCGACCGTGTGCGTGAGATATCCAAGATCTCGCAGGAGCCTGTTTCTCTGGAGACGCCTATCGGCGAGGAGGAGGACAGCCATCTGGGTGATTTTATCGAGGATGAGGAGGCTCTGGCACCGGCCGAGGCCGCTTCGTTCTATCTGCTGCGTGAGCAGCTCGATGATGTGCTGGATACCCTGACCCCCCGCGAGAAGAAAGTGCTGCAGCTGCGTTTTGGCCTGAATGACGGCCGTGCGCGCACGCTGGAGGAAGTCGGCAATTATTTTGGCGTGACCCGTGAGCGTATCCGCCAGATCGAGGCCAAGGCTCTGCGTAAGCTGCGCCACCCCAGCCGCAGCAAGAAGCTGAAAGACTATCTGGACTGATACCGCTTTCTGCGAGGTATATAGGTGATAGAATATGGGTGATCGCAAAAAAATAATTATAGCCACTATAGTGCTGGTTATGTTTATTGTAGGAGTCGCGATATATTCTCTTGGGGAGAAGCCATTAAAAGACGAATTCAGAGGTACTTTTGTGGCTAAGGACGGTGTGGAACAGCTTTGGTTTGCCGTCAGCCTGCAGGATAACACATTTTATTATACCGATCAGTTTAATGGTTACTATATCAGAGGTTCGTTTGAGGATATTGGTGACGGGATGTACTCTATTCAATGTGATGATGAAGCAAACCGTACCATAATTCCGCTGCAAACCGTGCAGTATGCAGATTACAGTTTTTCATTAGAAAGTAATGGTGAAAACAATGTCTTTGTTAAATCCGGCGATACTCCGGGTGTTGTTCGGAATAAAGCAGAGTATAAATAATTCAGCCCGGTGTATTGTAATAAAATATCAGTAATAAAACAGCAGGCCCGGCAAATTGCCCAGCCTGCTGTTTTGCGTTCCTTTTAGTTTTTTGGATAGTACCACGCCCGGAAGTCCCCGTCGACCCACCCTCCCACCCCATTTAGTTTTTACCCCGCTCGTGCAGGCTGGATGCT
>JAFQHB010000148.1 GCA_017398165.1 Bacillota bacterium | reverse complement strand
TGACACTAACGGGGCGGAAAGTGTCGCTACCTTAAAATTATATCTGCTCTCAAGCCCATTGTCAAGCATAAATAGCCAGTTTTTTTCCAATCGAGGCAACTTTTTTTACAGCCTCTTCACAATTTTCTTCCATAAAGATTGCCCGAGACTGCATCAGGGATTTAACTGTAATGTTTTCCTGATTTGCTGACACTCATCACAACACACCACCGGCCCGCCCATCATCAGCACGTCTGCGGTGCGCTGTCATATTCTATGTGATGCAGATACAGCCCCCTGGCCGGCGCCGCCGGTGCCGGCGGTTGTTCCACCGGATGCTCCAAAGCCCTGCACAGTGCCGCTTCATCCAGCCTGCCGCGCCCCACCGCCGTCAGCGCACCCACCAGCAGACGCACCATCCGATAGACGAATCCGCTGCCCTGCACCCGATATTGATACAGCACCCCGTCCCCGGCCAGCGTCCGCAAATGCTCCGGCGCATCCTCCGGCAGGCACAAGCCAAACTCCGAATGATACAGCGTCCTGACATAGGTCGTCACCACCGCACTCTTGCCGCAGAAGCTGCGGAAATTATGCTCACCGATGAATACCTGCGCCGCCCGCTGCATCACCGCCGCATCCAGCCGATACGGGCAAAACCACGCATACCGCTGATCAAAAGCCCCGGCCTGACGCCCCAGCACCATATAATAACGATACTCCTTGGCGCTTTTGGCAAAGCGGGCGTGAAAGTCCTCATCCACCGCCTCCACCGCTATGATACGCACATCACCCGGCAGGCTGTTATTCAATGCGTAGGCCAGCCGCTCAACCGGCATCCCGGTATCCACCGCACAGCTGGCCACCTGCCCCAGCGCGTGCACACCGCTGTCCGTCCGCCCGGCACCCTGCACACTCACCGGCTGCCCCAGTATATGACGCAGCGATTTCTCCAGCTCGCCCTGCACACTGCGGTTATTCGCCCCCGGCAGGTTCTGCCGCTGCCAACCCACAAACTCCGAGCCGTCATAGGCCACCGTCAGCTTTAATCTCATAACACACCTCTCACCACAGCGGCGGCAGCCATCGGCTTGCCACCAGCAGTGCCACGAAAACCAGCACCACCAGCAGCACGGCAGTATCCACCGGCCGCCAGCGCAGCTCACGCAGGCTGATTCTGCCCTTGCCGCCGATATATCCTCTCGCCTCCATCGCGATAGCCAGGTCATCCGCCCGCTTCAGTGCGTTGAAAAGCAGCGGCACCACCACTGCGATTATACCTTTCATACGGCGGGTCAGGCTGCCCTCGCGCCAATCGCCGCCCCGGCTGCGCTGTGCCTTCATTATTTTGTCGGCTTCCTCCAGCAGCACCGGGATAAAGCGCAGTGCGATCGTCATCATCATCGCAAACTCATGCGCCGGGAAGCCAAACCGCGCCAACGGCCTTCCCAAACTCTCCAACGCGTCAGAAAGTGCGATCGGCGTGGTGGTAAACGTCAACAGACCGGAGAACGCCACCATCGCCACCAGCCGCAGCAGCATCAGCGCACTGCGGTGCAGACCTTCCAGCGTCAGCGTCAGCGCACCGTATTGCCACAGCACCATCTCGCCCCGGGTAAAGAAAGCATTGATCAGAGCCGTAAAGATCAGCAGCACCACCAGCCCGCGCACCGCGCCGAATGCCTTGCCTGCCGGTATCCGCGCCAGCCGCAGCGCCAGCAAACCAAAAGCATATACCGCCGCAAACCACGCATAAGACTCCACGAACAATATCCCGGTCAGGAAAAGCAACATCGCGATGATCTTAGCACGGGGGTCCAGGCTATGTACCGGGGATTCCGCCGGATAATACGCACCGAAGCGTATCTGCCGTTTCTTAGCAGCCATCAGCATCACCGCCCTTTGCCGCCGCTTTTATGGCTGCCGCCGCTTCGGCCAGTGTCAAGGCATCAGTTGCCACCGGCCAGCCGCGCGCGGCCAGCTCCAGCACTGCCCGACGCGCCAGCGGCAGCTCCACGCCGCACTCCCGCAGCAATTCCACCTGAGAGAACGCCTGACGCACCGGCATATCCAGCCGCAGCTCTCCCCGGCACAGCACCAGCAGCCGTCGGCAAAATGCCGCCAGCTGGTCGATATCGTGGCTGATGCAAAGTATGGTGCTGTCGTTTTCCTCGCGCCATTTCAGCAGCATATCCATAAACTCCTGCCGCGCTACCGCATCCAGCCCGACGAAAGGCTCATCCAGCACCAGCAGCGCCGGGCGCAGTATCAGCACGCTGGCCAGCGCCACCTTGCGCTTCTCACCGCCGGATAGCTGATAGGGGTTGGCCGCCAGCATATCCTCTGCTATCCCCAGCTCGGCCGCAATACGCCGCACCTCGCGCTGTATCTCATCCGGCTTCCAGCCCAGATTTTCCGGCCCATAGGCGATCTCCCCGGCCACAGTCTCGGCAAAAAGCTGATGCTCCGGATACTGAAAAACCATCCCCGCCCGGCGTATCAGCTCAGATGCTTTGGGCGGCTTTTTAGCAGTCAGGCACAGATCCTCCAGCCATATTTCGCCGCAATCAGCCGGCAGCAGACCGCATACAAGCTGCGCCAGAGTACTCTTGCCGCTGCCGGTATGCCCCACGATACCCACGATCTCGCCGCGCTCCACCGTCAGGCTGATATCCCGCACGGCTGCCGCCCGCCAGGCGTCATTCTCGCCATAGGTACAGCAAACGCCGCTCATCCTCAATGCCATCCGCTTCGCCTCCCTGCCATAAAATCACCGGCACTCACCTGCCGACATCCAGCCGGGTCAATAATTCATCCAGGCTCAGGCAGCCTTTCATACCCAGCATATTACCCAACTGCGTTACCGGCGGCAGCTCGATATGCCAGCCACGCAGCTCCTGTTCGCGGCGGAATATCTCCGCCGGTGGCGCCGCCATCTGCAAACGCCCGTTCGCCATCACCACCGCCAGCTCAGCCTCGGCCACCTCAGCCATGCTGTGCGTTATCATAACGATGGTCATGCCGCCGGCGTGCAGCCGCCGCAATACCTCCAATACCTCAGCCGCACCCACCGGGTCCAGCATCGCCGTAGCCTCATCCAGAATCAGCGCCTCGGGCTGCATCGCCAGCGCACCGGCGATAGCCAACCGCTGCTTCTGCCCACCGGAGAGATTGTTCGGATCGGCCTTCTCACGCCCGACCAGCCCCACCATACCCAGCACCTCGGTGATGCGGCGGCGCATTTCATCCCGCGGCACACCCAGATTCTCCGGCCCAAAGGCCACGTCCTCTTCCACACTGTTGCCGACGATCTGGTTATCGGGATTCTGAAAGACTATGCCCACCTTGCGCCGCAGCTGCTGGACATTGGCATACTCATTCACATCGCGTCCATCCACCAGCACCCGTCCGGATGTTGCCGCCAGCAGACCGTTCAAATGCCGGGCCATAGTGCTCTTGCCGCTGCCATTCGCCCCGATCACCGCCGCCCAGCAGCCCCTCGGTATGTGCAGCGATACATCCGCCAGTGCTTTTACCCCGGCCTGATATTCATATGTTACATTCTCCAGACGAAACATACAGCCCGACTCCTTCCCCGATATACCCGCCGCCGACCGGCAGCATTACTATCTCCGCCTCCCGGCGATAATTGTCAACCAACCCGCACATATATTATTAAAGTCAGGACTTTCCCCTCACCTGATATCGCACTGATATCGAAAAGAAACGTCCTGACTTTAATTCAAATCCCAGATAAGAGTATCAAAACCACATTTTACTGCATCCGGCAGTTCATCCCGAGCGGATTAGACCAGCTCAATGATAGCCAGCGGTGCACCGTCGCCCTGACGGCGATTGGTTCTGATGATACGGGTGTAACCACCCTGACGGTCGGCATATTTGGATGCCAGCTCATCAAAAACCTTGCAGACAACGCCCTCTTCCTGGATGTAATCCAGAGCCTGACGGCGAGCATGCAGGTCGCCTCTTTTGCCCAGGGTGATCATTTTCTCAGCGGTAGAGCGAACTTCCTTAGCACGGGTCAAGGTAGTTTCGATCTGACCTTCCTTCAGCAAAGAGGTGGTCATATTTCTCAGCATGGCGCGGCGATGCGCGCTTTTCATGCCCAGTTTGCGATAGGCCATTCCTGCTCCTCCTTCACAAATTTATTTCCGTTCCATCGTCGTAAAATCAATCGTCGTAATTTTCCGTCGCTTGAATTTTCACTTCAGTTATCTCAGTCATCATTGGCACGCAGCGAGAGATTCATCTCCGCCAGTTTGTTGATGACCTCTTCCAGAGACTTGCGACCCAAGTTTCTGACCTTCATCATATCATCCTCAGAACGCTGGATCAATTCCTGTACGGTGTTGATGCCCGCACGATGCAGACAGTTCGAAGAACGAACCGACAGATCCAGCTCGTCAATGGTCATCTCCAGCAGCTTATCCTTGCCATCCTCCTCGGCATCGATCAGGCCGATCTCATCCGGTACGGTATCAGACAGGCAAACAAAGAGCTGCAGATAATCAGTCAGGATACGCGCGCTGGTGCTGACAGCCTCATCAGGAGTCAGCGTACCGTCAGTCCAGACGTCCAGCGTCAGTTTATCAAAATCAGTGTGCTGGCCGACACGGGTATTCTCCACACGGAAGTTCACCTTTACGACCGGCGAGAACAGAGAGTCGACCGGGATAATGCCGATCGGCTGGCCCTCTTTCTTGTTCTTCTCCGCACTGACGTAGCCCCGGCCTTTGTTGACAGTGATAGTCATAAACAAACGGCCGTCTACGTCCAGATTAGCGATATGATGTGTGGGATTCATAATCTCCACGTCAGAGTTGACACGGATATCGGCAGCAGTGACCTCACAGGGGCCGTTGGCCTCAATGTAGACCACCTGCTCATCCGAGCCATACATCTTCACCGAAAGTCCCTTCAGGTTCAGGATGATATCAGCGACATCCTCCATCACACCCGGGATAGTGGTGAACTCATGCAAGACTCCCTCGATCTGCACAGAAGATACTGCAGCGCCGGGCAAGGAAGACAATAAAACTCTCCGCAAAGAATTACCAAGCGTGATCCCGTAACCTTTTTCCAGCGGTTCGACAACAAACGTACCATGGGTATGGTCTTCCGAGATCTCTACGCATTGGATTTTCGGCTTTTCAATTCCAAACATTAATATATTGCCCCCTTTTCAAAAGCTAATCGTTTCACTAAAAGCCCTCAGACTTAACGCGAGTAGAATTCGACGATCAGCTGTTCGTCAATAGGCGCGTCAACATCGCTGCGAGCGGGCAGAGCGACAACTTTACCTGCCATATTGGCAGCATCCAGCTCCAGCCAGCTGGGAACAGCCTTACCCTTCAGACCTTCAGCGATCTCCTTGAATTTCGGAGACTGCTGGCTCTTCTCACGTACGGCGATGACGTCACCGGGCTTCACCAGAGCGGAGGGGATGTTCATCTTTTTGCCGTTTACAGTGAAATGAGCATGAGAAACCAACTGCTTGGCCTCTCTTCTGGTAGTAGCCAGACCCAGACGATACACAGCGTTATCCATACGCTGCTCCAGCAGCATCAACAGATTCTCGCCTACGTTACCAGACTTTTTCTCAGCCTTGGCAAAGGTGTTTCTGAGCTGTTTCTCCAGAATACCGTAAATGAATTTTACCTTCTGTTTTTCTTTCAACTGCAGACCATAGTTGCTCTGCTTCTTTCTGCTCTGTTTCGGAACTCTCTTGGATGTTTTATAGACGCCCACAAAGCCGGGTTCAATGCCAAGAGTTCTGGCTCTTTTCAGAACAGGCTGATTATTCTTTGCCATAATGCGCTATATTCCTCCTTATTAAACTCTTCTTCTCTTGGGAGGACGACACCCATTATGCGGAATGGGGGTAACATCCTTGATCATGCTGATTTCCAGACCTGCTGCCTGCAATGCGCGGATAGCAGCCACACGGCCGGAGCCGGGACCTTTCACCAGACACTCAACAGAGCGCAGGCCGTGGATCATAGCCTCTTTAGCTGCTACATCAGCCGCCTGCTGTGCAGCAAAGGGAGTGCTCTTACGGGAGCCCTTAAAGCCCTGAGCACCGGCGCTGGACCAGGAAATAGCGTTGCCGGCCTTATCAGTGATAGTAATAATTGTATTATTGAAAGTGGACTGGATATGAGCCACACCAAACTCAATATTCTTCTTTTCTTTTCTCTTACGAATCTGTCTGCGAGCCAATTGAAAAACCCCCTTTCCTTATTTCTTCTTCTTGCCGCTAACGGTACGCTTGGGACCTTTGCGGGTACGTGCGTTGTTTTTGGTATTCTGACCACGGACAGGCAGGCCGCGGCGATGACGCTGACCACGGTAGCAACCGATCTCGGTCAGTCTCTTAATATTCAGAGCGATCTCACGACGCAGATCACCCTCCACCTGAGTGGTTTTGTCCAGTACCTCACGGATACGGCCGACTTCATCATCGGTCAGATCCTTTACACGGGTATCCGGATTTACACCGGCTTCTTTCAATACCTTCTGCGAGGTCGAAAGACCAACACCGAAGATATAAGTCAGGCCGATCTCAACTCTTTTATCTCTGGGCAAGTCTACACCAGCAATACGAGCCATTCCTACACCTCCAAAATGATAGCTGATATCATAAACTTAATTTTAATTTCCCCAACATCAGGAGATTAACCCTGTTTCTGCTTATGCTTGGGGTTGGAGCAGATAACCATAACGGTTCCGCGCCTTTTGATAACCTTGCATTTTTCGCAAATAGGTTTAGCGGATGCACGAACCTTCATTTGCTGCACCTCCCGGCAATTTATTTATAACGATACGTGATGCGGCCGCGCTGCAGATCATACGGACTCAGCGCCACAGTTACCTTGTCGCCCGGCAAAATACGAATATAATGCATCCTGATCTTCCCGGAGACATGCGCCAGAACAATATGGCCGTTCTCCAGCTCAACCTTGAACATCGCGTTCGGCAGGGGATCGATCACCGTTCCGGTGACTTCAATTTCATCAACTTTAGACATTATTACAGCGCCTCCTCATCAGGATTAGCCTGCAAAAGCCCGGCCAGCTCCGCCCGGATGATCTCCGGCGTCAGCCTGCCGTCGGCAGCCGCCAGCCGAAATTTATCGGCTACCAGACCGCTCTTTTGCAGATGGCAAGGGTTCTTGACTTTCGGGTTTGCCGTCAGTCTTCTGCGGCCATCCACCACCAGCACCCTGTTGCCCTCAACACGATAAACCAGATAATATTTGCCATGATCGCGCCCCGCGATGGAGCGCACCAGCTGCCCTACAACCGGCAGATTATAAGCTTCAGCCATTTGACTCACCTCACAGCACCGTCAGAACGACGGGCCCATCAGGCGTGATCGCCACCGTATTCTCAAAATGCGCCGAAGGCTTGCCATCCAGCGTTACCACCGTCCAGCCGTCCTTCAGCTCACGCACCTGGTGCGTGCCCATATTGATCATCGGCTCAAGAGCCAGAGCCATCCCGCTGACCAGCCGCAGTCCGCGCCCCGGTGTCCCATAATTGGGCACATCAGGAGCCTCGTGCAGATCCCGACCGATACCGTGCCCGGTGTAATCCCGCACCACGCCGTAGCCCGCAGCCTCAGCCACAGTCTGCACCGCGTGCGCGATATCCCCGATACGGTTGCCGATCACCGCCTGCCCGATACCGGCATTCAGGCTCTCTTCGGTCACGTCCAGCAACCGCTGGACCTCCGGAGCAATCCTGCCTACCGCAAATGTTCTGGCTGCATCACCGCAGAAGCCGTCGATCCTGGCGCCGACGTCCACGCTGACGATATCACCCTCCTGCAGCACCAGCTTGCCGGGGATACCGTGGATGACCTGCTCATTCACAGACATACACAGCGTCCCGGGGAAACCGTTATACCCCTTAAAAAGCGGTACGGCGCCGCGTTTGCGGATCAAACGCTCGGCCAGCATATCCAGCTCACCGGTCGTAATACCCGGCCGGATCTTCTCGCGCATCAGTTCGAAAACCTCTGCCACGATACGGCCGGCCCGGCGCATAACAGCGATCTCTTCGACATTCTTGATGGTAATCATACGGTTATCACCAATTCTGTCCCAGACCTCTGCCAACATCGGTCAGCACCTTGTTGATAGCCTGATCGCCGTTGATCGAAAACAGAACGCCCTTGTCCTGATAATATTCGATCAGCGGAGCCGACTGAGCCAGATAAACGTCCAGACGATTTTTAATGGTTTCTTCCGAGTCATCAGCACGCTGATACAGCTCGCCGCCGCACTCGTCACACACACCGGCTTCCACCGGCGGGTTGTTTACCATATGATAAGTCTGAGAGCAGTTGCGGCATACGCGGCGGCCGCTCAAACGCTCGATCAGCTTCTCGATCGGCACATCAATATTGACAACAAAATCCAGCTTTTTGCCCTGTTCGGCCAGGATCTCTGCCAGAGCATCAGCCTGACCAATGGTGCGCGGCAGTCCGTCCAGAATAAAGCCCTTGGCACAGTCCTCTTCTGCCAGACGATCCTTGATCATAGCCATAGTCACCTCATCCGGCACCAGATCGCCCTTGGAGATGTACTGATTAGCCAGACGCCCCAGCTCGGTGCCGGCCTTGATGTTGGCGCGGAAGATATCACCGGTGGAGATATGAGGCACAAACAGGTTGCGTGCCATGACCTCAGCCTGAGTGCCCTTACCGGCTCCAGGGGGTCCCATCAAAACGATATTCATCCAGACTACCTCCTTTTATTTCATAAAACCGGAGTACTGACGTTCCATTACCTGCGCTTCCAGCTGCTTCATAGTATCCAGTGCTACACCAACAACGATCAGCAGCGAGGTGCCGCCGAAGTAAATATCCAGACCGGAGAACTTGGCTGCCAGGAAAGGCATCACAGCAATAGCGGAAAGGAAGATAGCACCAGCCAGGGTCAATCTGGTCAACACACCGTCCAGATACTCCGAAGTAGGCTTGCCGGGGCGGATGCCCGGGATAAAGCCACCGTTCTTCTGCATATTCTCAGCGATGTCACGGCAGTTAAAGGTAACAGCGGTGTAGAAATATGTGAAGAATATAATAAGGAAAATATACAGCATAATATACAACCAGCTGCCGGGCATAAACCAGCCGGCCAGCATGGTGGCAAAGCCGTTGTTCGGGAAGAAACCTGCGATAGTGCTGGGCAGCATCAACAGCGACATGGCAAAAATGATCGGGATAACACCGGTCTGATTTACCTTCATCGGGATGTGCGAAGCCTGACCGCCGTATACACGGCGTCCTACCATACGCTTGGCGTACTGTACCGGGATTCTTCTCTGCGCTTCCTGGATAAACACGACGCCCGCGATGATCAGGATAGCCAAAACAACGAACAGGATAACAGTGATGATATTGGTCTGGCCGCCGCGAACAGACTCAGTAATGGTAAACAGAGTATTGGGCAGCGAGGCCAAAATACCGACAAAGATGATAAGCGAAATACCGTTGCCGATGCCGTTTTCGGTAATCAATTCACCCAGCCACATCAGGAAACAGGTACCTGCAGTCAGAGTCAGGATGATTACCATATAGCTGAAGACACTGGTGCTCACCAGCGCACTGCGAATCATAAAGGTCATACCGATCGACTGGATCAGCGCCAGACCTACCGCACCATAACGCGTGATGCGCGCCATCTTCTTACGTCCCTCCTGACCCTCGCGTGCCAGATTTTCAAAATACGGTATCGCGATAGTCAGCAGGTTCATAATGATAGATGCGTTGATGTAGGGCATAATACCCATAGCACAAAAGGTAAAATACTTCAGCGAACCGCCGGAGAAAGTATCCATCAAAGTCCATATATCAGCTTTGAAAAGCTCTGTCAGCGCGTCTTTGCTGATGCCGGGCACCGGAATATGCGCCGCCAAACGAAAGACAACGAGCATCAACAGAGTGAAGATGATCTTTTTGCGAACTTCAGCGATCTTCCAGGCATTCTTTATCGTTGTGAGCACTATTTTACCTCAACACTGCCGCCGGCAGCTACGATTTTTTCAGCAGCAGCCTTGGAGCAAGCTACAGCGACAGTCAGCTGTTTGGTCAACTCGCCGTTTGCCAAAACCTTGATGCCGTCGCGTTTTTTATTGACAATTCCGGACTGATACAGCAGTTCCTCGGTAACTACGGTACCATTATCAAATACATTCAGATCTTCCAAAGATACCGGCACATATTCCTTGCCGAAAATGTTGGTGAAGCCGCGCTTGGGCAGACGACGATAGATCGGCATCTGGCCGCCTTCAAAGCCCAGACGGACACCGCCGCCGGAACGAGCTTTCTGACCCTTCTGGCCACGACCTGCAGTCTTGCCCAGCGTGGAGCCAATACCTCTGCCCTTACGCACGTGCTTCGGACGAGAACCGGCAACCGGACGCAATTCATTCAGTTGCATATCTACACCTCCCTAACAATAAGCTTAAGCTTCTTCGACTTTAACAAGATGAGAAATTTTATGAACTTTGCCCATAATATCGGGAGTATCTTCCTGGACAACGCTGCTCTGCATCTTACGCAGACCCAAAGAAGCAGCGATCGCTCTTTGTTTCTTGTTATAGCCAATCGGGCTCTTGACAAGAGTAATCTTAACTTTAGCCATTACAAACCCTCCTAGCCCAAAATCTCTTCCACAGTTTTGCCGCGCAGCTGCGCAACCTGTTCAGCAGTCTTCAGGCTCTGCAGGCCGGCCATAGTAGCGCGAACCATGTTGATCGGGTTGTTGGAGCCCAAAGATTTGGTCAAAATATTCGAGTAACCGGCAGCCTCCAATACGGCACGCACAGGACCACCCGCGATAACACCGGTACCGGCAGCAGCAGGCTTGAGCAACACACGGCCGGAGCCATAAACGCCAACTACTTCATGCGGTACAGTAGTCTTCAGGATCGGTACTTTGACCATATCCTTCTTCGCAGCCTCGACACCCTTACGGATAGCTTCCGGTACCTCAGAAGCCTTGCCGATGCCAAAACCAACGTTGCCCTTGCCATCGCCAACGACCATCAGAGCAGCAAAACGCATACGACGGCCACCCTTTACGGTCTTAGCAACACGGTTCAGAGATACCATAGTCTCTTTCAGTTCGGGGGTGTTGCTGGGCTTTCTCGGAACTCTCGGCCGACGAGCGCCGCTTTTGGGGGCACGAGCCTTATTTTCTACATTAGCCATTGTCTCTCCTCCTCTTGCCTAGAATTCCAGACCGCCTTCTCTGGCACCTTCTGCCAGAGCTGCGACTCTACCATGATACAGCAGTCCGCCACGGTCAAATACAACGCCCTTGATGCCCTTGGCCAGAGCACGCTCGGCAACGAGCATACCTACAGCCTTGGCAGCATCCTTATTGCCACCGTAATTCTCTTTCAGAGAAGCATCCAAAGTGGAAGCGGCAGCCAGAGTCACACCATTAACGTCGTCAATGATCTGAGCGTACATATGCTTGGCGCTGCGATATACGGCCAATCTCGGAAATTCGGCAGTACCGGAGATATATCTGCGGATGCGATGATGCTTTTTCTGCCGTCTGGCCTTGCGATCTACCTTCTTAAACAAGGTGTTCACTTCCTTTTTACAATCTTTCAATCGCCGTTGATAATCCTCTGCGGTAATCAAGCGGCAAAAGATACGAAAACATCACATTTATTATTTCTTGCAGCCTGTTTTGCCGGCTTTTCTGATAACGTACTCGTTCTCATAACGAATACCCTTGCCCTTATAAGGCTCCGGCGGACGCTGTGCGCGGATCTTGGCAGCAAAACCACCCAGCGCTTCTTTATCATAACCACTCAGTACGATCTGAGTAGGAGTGGGGCATTTGATCTCGATACCCTCAGGAGCGGGCATCTCAACCGGATGAGATTTACCAACGTTCAGAGACAATACGTTGTTCTGAACAGCGGCACGATAGCCGACAC
Organism: Bacillota bacterium; assembly: GCA_017398165.1. Taxonomy (GTDB): domain Bacteria; phylum Bacillota; class Dehalobacteriia; order UBA4068; family UBA4997; genus Avidehalobacter. Next base: position 38 of record JAFQHB010000148.1, on the reverse strand, counting down.
CGATAATGGTCAGCTTTCTCTCAAAGCCGGTGCTTACG
>JAFQHB010000147.1 GCA_017398165.1 Bacillota bacterium | reverse complement strand
CCTTTAAGGAGTTGGAGATGCGCGGCCCCAGAGTGGCGCAGATTTGGATGGCAAACAATCCGGACCTGAAAGATATCCACATTGTATGTACCTTGGCGCAGGATTGGGTCCAAGACGATCGATAACCTCTATCATTTGGGGGTTGATGTGATTTATGGCCGCAGTCACGGTATCCACGTATCCGGCCATGCCAGTCAGGAGGATCTGAAGCTGCTCTTCAATCTGGTGCGGCCCAAGTTCTTTATGCCGGTACACGGCGAGTATCGTATGCTGTGCGAGCACGCCAAGCTGGCGGAGCATATGGGCATCCCGGAGAAGAATACCTTTATTATGGAGAACGGTATGGTGCTGGAGCTTTCGGCCAAGACTGCACGTATCAACGGCGCCGTCCGTGCCGGGCGTGTGCTGATCGACGGCCGTGGTATCGGTGATGTCGGCGCGACAGTGCTGAAAGATCGCAAGCAGCTTTCCAATGACGGTATCGTTATCGCGAGTATTGTGGTCGATCGCGAGCGCGGCTGTCTGAACAGTATGCCTTATATCTTCTCGCGCGGCTTCGTGTATGAGAAAGGCAACGATACAATATTCCGCGAGGCTGAAAAGCGTATTCTGAATGCTTTTGAGGCCAGCAAGGAGCAGGACTTCAACCTTTCGGCGTTTAAGGCCAGCGTCAAGTCCACCATCAGCAAGCTGTGCTATGAGCGTACCGGGCGCAAACCGATCGTCGTACCGATCATTCACGAGATCTGATAAGGCAAAGTGCAATAATTGCCAAGCTTAATAATTGAATTGGAAACGGATATGCCGGCGATATGCTGTGCGTATCCGTTTTTTATTGGTAAAGTGGATAGAAAAGCCCCGGGCGGCAAATAATAACCCTGCAATATGCCTGCAAGGGAGAGATAAAGATGCAAAGAGAGTTTGTTACGTCGGTGTATCCGTCGTTTACCAATGAAATCAGTGCTAACGAAATTGGTGCTAATGAGATAGTAGACGATATCAGCAGCAATAATAATGAAGATGATATCGTACCGTCCGACCCGGACGGCGGTGAAAGCGGCGGCGATGGCGACGGCGGTGGGGCGGCGGATGATCTGGATCGCTCTAAGGTGATAAGCGAGATGGGCTCGGCCAATGTACCGGATATGAAGAGCGATATCCACGTGCTGACGGTGATCGGACAGGTGGAGGGGCATCTGGTGATGCCGCCGCAGAACAAAACTACGAAATATGAGCACGTCATCCCGCAGCTGGTGGCGGTGGAGGAAAGTCCGGATATCAAAGGCCTGCTGGTGATACTCAATACCGTCGGTGGTGATGTGGAGGCCGGTCTGGCTATCGCCGAAATGATGGCAAGTATGCAAAAGCCGGTGGTATCGCTGGTATTGGGCGGTGGGCACAGTATCGGTGTGCCGATCGCGGTGGCGGCCAAACACTCGATGATCGCACCGACGGCGACTATGACTATCCACCCCATACGGATGACGGGTATGGTGCTGGGTGTACAGCAGAGCTTTGATTATCTGGAGCGTATGCAGGACAGGGTGATAGGGTTTATCACCTCGCACTCGCGTATCAAGGACGAGCAGGTGCGGAAATTTATGATGAATACCGGCGAGCTGGCGCGGGATATCGGTACTGTGCTGGCAGGCGAGGATGCTGTAAAATGCGGCCTGATAGATGAGGTAGGCGGCCTGGGCGAGGCGCTGGCCTGCCTGCATCGTATGGTAGCCGAGAGCAGGCAGGGGCACGACAAAAATGATAAAAATAAAGATGATAAAAACAATGATAAACAGGGACACTGCTGCCGCGGTAAGAAACACCTTTGTGATAAAAAATAATCCGAAAGGGGATGGATGAAGATGCTGTGGAGTGTCATCCCGGAGAGTGTGGTTTTTGATGGCTTTGCCGATGGCTTTTCGCTGCTGGATCATGATGTGGAGAACTGTCCCTGCCGGGTGCGGGTGGGCAGTGACGGTGTGTGTAGTATCGAGGCGGTGTGCAGCACTGATCCGCGGGATTATCTGAACAAAAATCTCTGCCCCGGGCGCAGAATTTTCCTTGGGAAATAAAGGATTGCCGGTACTTTTGCCGAATTTATAAAAGTTGAAATCTTATGTCTGCCGCAGCGGCGGCAGGGCTGTAATTATAAGGCTGTAAATATAAATCGGTGAAAGTATTGTGAGGTAGGATATGGCTACTGCAAAGAAAAATAACAGCAAAGCGACGGCGGCGCGCAAAAAGAGCAGCGGAAAGGGCAGCACCAAAAAAGCTGCTCCTTCGGCAGCACAGACGGCAGCACAGTTTCGGACGCTGGGCGTTTGTATGATGCTGATAGGGCTGATATTGGCTCTGTGGTTTGTGGTGATATGGTTTGGTGCATTCTTTGGCCGGCCGACGGCAGGGCAGGTGCTGGCGAATTGCCTGTCCGGGCCGCTGAATGTGACGGCGGCGCTGTGGCTGGTGTATTGCGGGTACGCCGTGTATAGCGGGCGGCGCGGCAAATATGACGGCTGGCAGGTGGCCGGTTGGTGCTTCCTGCTGTTTGCGCTGGCGGCGCTGCTGCATATGCCGTATTTCAGCGATGGCATTGTGGCGGCGCTGCGGGCGGCGCTGGATGGTTTGGGCGGCAGTGTTTGCGGTTTTTTGGCGGCTCTGCCGTTATGCTGGATGCCGCCGACCGCCGGCTACATAGCTCTGATCGCCTTTGTACTGTTGGGTCTGATGCTGGGCACGGATATGCACGTGTTTACCTGGCTGCGTGATATGCTGCAAAAGGCGGGCGACAGCGGTGCCAAAGCAGTGGCCGAGCATAAGGCCAAATCTGCCGCGCAATCTGCCGCCGCAGCCGAAGAAAAGCCGGTACAGCGTCCCGGACAGCGTAAATTCGTGATCGAGCGCGAGGAGCAGATAACGCTGCCGCCGGTCATTACCGATTACAGCGGCAGGCGTTTTGAGGAAACCCCCGTCAGTGATTATGCGCGGGTGACGGTAGGTGATATGATGGGCGATGGCGGCCCCGAGCCGGTAGGCAGCCATACCGTGCATGAGCCGGAGCGTCGCAGTGTGCCGGTGATGCCGTTTGGCTCTGTGATCGAGCCGGATAAAGTGGCTAAGCCTCCGCTGTCTGCGGCAAAGCCGGAGAATAAGGCGCCTGCTGCCGGTATGGAGTCGGCTGCTGATACTACACCCGTCGGGGAGGATACCGTATCGGGCGGCGCGGCTAACAGCGCAGTTAATGGTGCGGTAAATGGTGCAGTTAATGAGGAAACTGCTGCGGCTGACGGGCATATACGGACGGAGCTGCACAGGGTAGTCAATTACCAGCTGCCGCCGATATCGCTGATGAAAGGTGGTATCACGGTACGCAACAGCCGCATTGACCAGCGTATTATGGATGACAGTACCGCGCTGGAGAACGTGCTGGCCAGCTTTGGTGTAAAGACCAAGGTGGTGGAGGTAGTTTGCGGGCCTTCGATCATTCGTTATGAGCTGCAGCCCGCACCGGGTGTGAAGATATCGAAGATCGTGAATCTGGCTGATGATATCGCACTGGCACTGGCGGCGCGCGGCCTGCGTATTGAGGCTCCCGTGCCCGGCAAATCGGTGGTCGGTATCGAGATAGCACGGGATGAGACCAGCCCGGTATACTTCAAGGACGTGCTGGCCTCGGAGAACTTTCATAAGAGCAGCTCGAAAATCAGTATTGCGTTGGGCGTGGATATCAACGGTAATGCTATCGTCGGGGATCTGGCCGAGATGCCGCATCTGCTGATCGCCGGTGCTACCGGCTCCGGTAAGAGCGTGTGTATGAATACTCTGATCTGCAGTATTTTGTATAAGGCTACCCCGGATGAGGTCAAATTTATTATGGTCGACCCCAAGAAAGTAGAGCTGACGGGGTATGCCGGGCTGCCGCATTTGGGCAAACCGGTGGTGACCGACCCCAAGAAGGCATCACAGGTGCTGAAGGAAGTCGTCAACGAGATGGAGCGGCGCTATCTGGTGTTCGTGAATGCCGGGGTCAAAAACTTCAAGACTTATAATCAGCTGCCTGACGTAGTGAAGATGCCGCAGATAGTGGTATTGATAGACGAGCTGGCTGATTTGATGATGGTGGCCTCGCACGATGTGGAGGATGCTATCTGCCGTCTGGCACAGATGGCGCGGGCAGCCGGTATTCATCTGGTCATCGCCACACAGCGCCCCTCGGTGGATGTCATTACCGGCCTTATCAAGGCGAATATACCTTCGCGTATCGCATTTGCCGTGTCCTCGCAGATCGATTCGCGTACTATCCTGGATATGGGCGGTGCGGAGAAGCTGCTGGGCAAGGGCGATATGCTGTACTTCCCGATCGGTCGTCAGAAGCCGCTGCGTGTGCAGGGTGCTTTCCTGACGGAGGATGAAATACAGACTCTGGTGGAATACTGCAAAAAACAGGCCGAGCCGGATTATCTGGAGCTGCCGGTGGCAGAGGACGATAAGCCGGAGGAGGACGAGACTGAGAAAAACCAGTTGGATGAGCTCTTTATCGATGCCTGCCAGCAGGTATTGAGCAGCGGACAGGCCTCGGCTTCTTCTCTGCAGCGGCGTTTCCGTATCGGTTACAACCGTGCGGCGCGCCTGATAGATACTATGCAGGAAATGGGTATCGTCAGCGCGGCAGAGGGCAACAAACGAACAGTTTTGATGAATATGGAGACTTTTGCTGCAACGTATCTGCATAATAAGGCCGGGGAAGATGCCGAGCCGCAAACTGCGGATGAGCCTGCTGCCGAGCCGGTGGCGGAAGATACTGCAGAATAACATATATGCAGAATAACAAATACGGAATAATATACGGTGCAGGAATACACAGTGGAAGAATAGGGGATAAACTATTCTATGCCAACTGATATATGCAAGCAAGCTGAAAAGGCGGTGTTTTGAATGTTGGAGGAAAATGGCAAATTATTGCGTGTAACGCGTGAAGCTGCCGGGCTCACTTATCAACAGGTGGAGGATGCTACCAAGGTAAGGGAGCTGTATCTGAAGCTGCTGGAAGATGGCGATATGTCCGGGATGCCGGGGCGAATTTATGCGATCGGCTTTGCGGAGACGTATGCGCGTTATCTGGGTATCGACCCGCAGCCGCTGGTGCAGGATGTCAAGGATTATTACGCAGCCAATGCTACCGAGGGCGATATGACGGCTTTTGTCTCCGGCAAGAGGATCGTGCAGACGGCGGCGGAGGGCGAGCAGATGAGCGAGGCATTACAGGAGATGAAAATCCGCGCCGAGAGCCGTTTATCCAACCGCAACAGCAAGGCGGAGCACGCCAACCGGCTGCGGGCCTCGGCGTATGTCAAGGGCAGTATGGGGCGGCCTATACACACCCGCAACAAACGTTTTGGTGGACGCTTGGATGCGGAGCAATTCCGAAGAGGCATTGTCGCGTATCTTTCCGAACTTGTCGAGAATGTTGTTGATGCGGCTGATGAGTTG
>JAFQHB010000012.1 GCA_017398165.1 Bacillota bacterium | reverse complement strand
TGATGCATTTGCTCTCATCACGGATGATCGGCAGGGTATAATCCCAATCATCGGCGGGGATATCAGGCCTGTAGCTGCTGATATCATCCATATTCATACTGCCTGCCACTTTCTGCAGCTGGCAGGAATCATTACGCTCGCAGGTGGGGCAGTTTACACGGTGCTGAGAGAGCAGCAGCTCCACATTGGTGCGCCGCGCCTCACGCACGCGCACGTTATTGGTATGGATGACCATACCCTCCTCGCAGACATTATTGCAGGCCGTCACCAGCCGCTCGATGCCCTCTACCTCCACCACGCAGACACGGCAGGCGCCGATCTCGTGGATATCTTTCATAAAGCAAAGCGTCGGCACCGGCATACCGATGATGCGCGTAGCCTCCAGGATGGTGGTGCCCTCCGCCACCTGCACCGGGATGCCGTTGATAGTCAGGTTTACCATTGTGTTTTACGCCCTCCTTTGAAGATACCGCAGCCGAAGTGATCACAGCGCAGGCAGCGCCCGGCCTCCTGGCAGGATTCTTTCTCGGTCATCAGCAGCTCCATCAGCTCAAAATCATTTCTGCGCTCGGCAGGTTCCCGCTCCGCCATATTGATGCGCCCGCAATAGTCACGGTCGCGCAGGTCGGGGTTGGGGATATCCACGTCGGCGGTGATGATATGGTTATAGCCCAGATAATTATCGATATTGGCCGCCGCCACCTTGCCGGCAGCGATAGCACGGATAGCGGTCTTGGGGCCGGTCACGCAGTCGCCGCCCGCAAAGACGCCGAGAGCGTTTTCTACCGCCGTCCAATCCTTTGCCTTGATGACACCGCGCACCACCGGGATGCCGGATGCCTCCAGGCTGGCATAATCAATGCCCTGGCCGACGGCCACGATCACCACATCACATTCGATGCGCTTATCCGCCAGACCGGCATCAGTCGGGTTCATACGGCCGCCCCTGATCTTGCCGGGCATCTTGGGCGCCGCCCACAGTGCCGCCACCTTGCCGGCAGCATCAGTCTCGATCTTCAGCGGTGCGTAAAGATCCATCATAACAGCACCCTCGGCGATAGCACCATCTACTTCCTCGGGCAGTGCCGTCATATCCTCCCTGCGGCGGCGGTACACGATAGCCACGCTGTCTGCCCCACAGCGGATGGCCGAGCGCGTACAGTCCATCGCCACGTTGCCGCCGCCGATAACGCAGACCTTCTTGCCGGTGAAATCCGGTATCTCGCCATCACCGATATGTCCCAGGAAATCGACAGCCGAAAGCACGCCGTCAGCGTCTTCGCCCTCGATACCCACTTTGTTGTCGGTATGTGCGCCGATCGAGATATATACAGCGTCGTATTCCTCACGCAGACGCTCCATAGTATACTCGCCCTCGCCGACCTTGGTATTCAGCTTTACCTCCACACCGGTCGAAAGGATGCAGTCGATATCGTTCTGCAGTATCTCGCGCGGCAGACGATAGGCCGGGATGCCATAGACCAGCATACCGCCCAGACGCTTGTGCATCTCAAACACCGTACACTGGTGCCCCATCAGCTGCAGGTAATAAGCCGCCGAAAGGCCGGAAGGCCCGCCGCCGATGATAGCCACCCTCTTGCCGGTAGGCTCCATACAGGCGGGGGCGGGCACTACACCCGCACGCTCCACCGCGCTGCGCTTCAGCCCGCGGATGTTTACCGGGGCATCCAGCAGCGTGCGGCGGCAATAGCTCTCGCACGGATGCTCGCAAATCAGCGCACAGGCAGTGGGGAAAGGATTGTCCTTGCGGATCAGACGCACGGCGTCGGCATATTCGCCCTTGCCCACCAGCGCCACATAGCCGGGGATATCCACACCGGCCGGGCAGTTGGCCACACAGGGAATGC
>JAFQHB010000146.1 GCA_017398165.1 Bacillota bacterium | reverse complement strand
TGCCAAGCTGGAATTCATCGACCCCTACGGCAACGTGATATTGACCGGCTCTGATCTGGCGGATGCGCGCGGTGTACGCAACAGCAACGCAAAAGTCGGTGAAGAGAATGCTATCTCGCTGACCTTCAGCGAGGAGGGCGCCAAGAAGTTTGCTCAGGCTACGCAGCGTTTCCTGTATCAGGTCATTGAGATATATATTGACGATGAGTGCGTAGTATCGGCGACAGTCAATACGCCCATCACCAACGGCCAGGCACAGATCACCGGCGGCTATACTCTGGAGGAAGCTATTGCTCAGGCTGCCATCCTGAAAGGCGGTGCTCTGCCGGTGGACGTAGAGGTAATGAGCAAACGTACCGTCGGTCCTTCTCTGGGTGCTGATTCGCTGGAGAAGAGCATTGAGGCCGGTGCGCTGGGTATGGCGCTGCTGCTGCTGTTCGTTATCGGTTATTACCGTCTGCCCGGTGTGGTGGCTGCTGTATCGTTGGTAGCCTATACTCTGGTGCTGACGTGGCTGATATCGTGGCTGAATATCACACTGACGCTGCCGGGTATCGCGGGCTTTGTGCTGAGTATCGGTATGGCGGTAGACGCCAACATTATTATTTATGAGAGGCTGCGCGAGGAGCTGGGCAGTGATAAATCGCTGCGGGCTTCGGTTGTTTCGGCTTTTCGTCGTGCACTGTGGACCATTTTGGACTCCAACATCACCACTTTGATCGCGGCTGCGGTATTGTTCCAGTTTGGTACCGGCTCGGTACAGGGTTTTGCCGTGACTTTGGCGGTAGGTATCGTGGTAAGTATGTTCTCGGCGCTGTTCATCACGCATTATATGCTGCTGTGGTGTACTGAGGTGCCGTTTTTTGCCAAGCATGTCAAGCTTTTTACCAACCGCAAAGGGGGTGCTGCACGTGACTGATCTGCATATTGACGTTATTGGCCGCAAGAAGCTGTGGTATACTTTCTCTCTGGTCATTATCGTGGCAGGGCTGCTTTCCTGCTTCGTGCGCGGGCTTAATCTGGGTATTGATTTTACCGGCGGCAACATTATGCAGCTGCAGTTTGAGCAGCAGGTGGCTGCCGAGGATCTGCGTACCGTGGTATCGCAGTATGTCGAGGCAACGCCGACTATCCAGGAGAGCGACGGCAACACCTATCTCATCCGTACTGAGGATATGGAAGAAGAAGAAAGTGCCGCGCTGCTGGATCAGATAACGGCGGAGCTGGGCAGCTATGATATCCTGCGGAATGAGCGTATCGGCCCGGTCATCGGGCAGGAGCTGATATCCAACGCCTGGATGGCGCTGCTGTTGGCATTGGTGCTGATGCTGCTGTATATCACGATACGTTTCCGATTTAATTTTGCCGTTTCGGCTATCGTACCGCTGATGCACGATGCCCTGGTGGTGCTGGGTATATTCTCTATCCTGCAGGTAGAGGTGGACAGTACGTTTATTGCCGCTATTTTGACGGTAGTGGGTTATTCGATCAACAGTACCATCGTTATTTTTGACCGAATCCGTGAGAATGTGGAGCTGGAGTCGAACAAGAAGTTTGATCCCCTCATCAACGAGAGTATCAATCAGACCCTGGGGCGTTCTATCAATACCTCGGTGGCGGTGCTGCTGCTGGTGCTGATGCTGTTTTTGTTCGGCGGTGATACGACGCGGGCGTTCTCGCTGGCGCTGGTCATCGGTGTTATCGCCGGTGCTTATTCCTCGGTATTCATCGCGGGCTCTATCCTGAGTGATCTGACCCATCTGCGCGGTGCGGACAAAAACCAGTTTAAGACCAAAAAATCCGATGCGCATGACGAGAAGATCCTCGTCTGAGGCGGCATTGGGATCGCTGAATCATAGTTTAATATGATATTTTTGCGGAGCTTTTGCTGCTTTTGTGGTGGCGAAAGCTCTGCCAGTATACAGGACAGGTGTTGTATTTGGCTAAGAAATGGATAATGCGCGGCTGCAAGGTCGCGCCGGAGCAGATAAATCATATGGCGGCAGAGCTGGGCATATCGGTGATGGAAGCACGGCTGCTGGCGGTGCGCGGTCTGGTGGAGGCTGAGGATGTGCGTGCTTTCTTTGAGCCGATGCCCGAGCGTCTGCACAGCTCCGGGCTGCTGCGGGATATGGATGAGACCTGCCGTATTCTGTGGCGGGCTGTCGGTGCTGGGCAAAAGATCGTCATCTACGGTGATTATGATGTGGACGGCGTGACGGCTACCAGCATTATGATGCTGGCGCTGCGCAGGCTGGGTGCGGATGTGTCTTATTATATCCCGCGGCGGTCCGAAGGCTACGGTCTGAATGATGCTGCGGTGCGCCGTCTGGCCGAAGCAGGCGCGCAGGTGCTGCTGACGGTGGATAACGGCATTATGGCTGCGGGACAGGTGGCACTGGCCAAGGAGCTGGGGCTGACGGTATTGGTGACCGATCACCACGAGGTGCCTTTTGAGGCAGACAGTCCGGAGCATCGCCAGGTATTGCCGCCGGCCGATGCTGTAGTCGACCCTCACCGTGAGGACTGCTGTTATCCTTTCAAATCAGTCTGTGCGGGGATGATCGCCTATAAGATGGCAGAATGCCTGTATGAGACAGCCGGGCGCAGACAGCCGGACGAAATGCTGGAATATCACGTGCTGGCGGCCATCGCCACGGTGTGTGATATTATGGAGCTGCGTGATGAAAACCGCGAGCTGCTGCGTTCTGCCCTGCAGCGGATGCCTGATGTGCAGAATATCGGTCTGCGGGCACTGCTGGAGACTAACCGTCTGAGCCCGGATAAGCTGACGGCGCATCACATCGGTTTTGTCATCGGGCCGTGCATCAATGCCGGGGGACGGCTGGAGACGGCGGATATTGCGGTGGAGCTTTTCCTGAGCAGTAATTACGAGCGGGCGCTGGAGCTGGCACGGCATCTGACGGATCTGAATGCGGTACGCAAGGATATGTCGGTCGGCGGTACGGCGGCGGTGCGGGATATCATCGAAAAGAGCGGGTATGCCGATGACCGGGTGATCGTGGTACATATGCCGGAGCTGCCCGAGAGTATCGCCGGTATCGTGGCCGGCCGAGTGAAAGAGATGTATAACCGGCCGGTATTTGTGCTGGCCGGTACGGGTGAGCAGGTCAAAGGCTCTGGCCGCTCGATGGATGGCTACAATATGTTTGAGGCGCTGGTGGATTGCAGCGAGCTGCTGACGGTCTTTGGCGGGCATTATATGGCGGCTGGCCTGACGCTGCCGGCGGCGAATGTGGACGAGCTGCGGCGGCGGCTGAATGCAGCCTGCGAGCTGGAGCCGGAGGATATGGCGCCGCAGATATACGTGGATATGCCTTACCCGATCGAGCGGGCGGTGGTGAATCGTCGCTTTGCACAGTTTTTGCAGCAGTTGGAGCCTTTTGGCCACGGCAACAGCGAGCCGCTTTTTGCGGATCTGGGTCTGGCGGTACGCAGCATCCAGCTGATGGGGGCGGACAGGCAGTTTATGCGTGTGTACTTCGCCAACCGCAGCCAGCAGGGTGTGATCTGCGTGCTTTCTTTCCGCCACAAGGAGGAACTGTATAAGATAGTGCTGGAAAAAGGCGGCGAGAAGATGTGGCAGGATCTGCTGTGCGGGCGGCCGGTACAGTTGGAGCTGGATATTATTTATACTATCGGCATTGATGATTTCCGCGGGCAGAGCAGCGTGCAGCTTTCGATAGTGGATCTGCGGCTGCACAAGAATGTACGTCCGGCGGGTAAGTAAAGCGGAGCAAAAGGAGGAGTGCCCGACATGAAGTTTTTTGTCAAGACATTTGGCTGCCAGATGAACGAGCATGATTCGGAGATCATCGCCGGGGTAATGGCATCGGCCGGGTATCAGCAGGCGGAGGATATCGGCGGGGCGGATATTGTCATCGTCAATACCTGCTGTATCCGCGAGAGTGCCGAGAATAAGATCTGGGGCTTTATCGGCAATCTGAAAAATCTGAAAGATCACAAGCCGGGTATGATACTGGCGGTGGTGGGCTGTATGATGCAGCAGAATACCATCGGCGAGATGCTGCACCGGCGCGGCCGGCATCTGGATATCGTACTGGGGACGTATCAGCAGCACCGCCTGCCGGAGTATGTATCGCGCATATTGGCCGGGGAGAAGCAGATCGTCGATATCTCGGAGGATAACCGTGATTTCCCGGATAGTCTGCCGACAATGCGGGTGAATGACCTTTCGGCGCAGGTAAATATTATGTACGGCTGCAATAATTTCTGTTCTTATTGCATCGTACCGTATGTACGCGGTCGGGAGCGCAGCCGGGACTTTGGTGCGATACTGGCCGAGGTGCGCGAGCTGGCGGCAGCCGGTGTGCGCGAGGTGATGCTGCTGGGGCAGAATGTCAATTCTTATGGTAAAGACCTGCGGCGGGCGACGCCGGATGCGGACGTGCCGGATTTTGCAGCGGTGCTGCGGGCGGTGAGCGAGATCGAGGGGATAGAGCGTATCCGTTATATGAGCTCGCACCCGCGTGATTTCTCGGCCGAGCTGGCTGACGTGATCGCCACCCTGCCCAAGGTGCGTGCTTATTGCCATCTGCCGCTGCAATCGGGCAGTGACCGGGTGCTGCGCGCTATGAATCGCGGCTATGATACGGCGGCTTATTATGCGATACTGGAGCGTATCCGCCGTCATACGCCGGATGTCGTCATTACCACTGATTTGATAGTCGGCTTCCCCGGGGAGACCGGGGAAGAATTTGCCGAGACTCTGGATTTCGTGGCGAAGTGCCGTTTTGATGCGGCTTATACCTTCCTGTACTCGCCGCGCTCGGGGACGCCGGCGGCCAGGATGGACGGCCAGATAGCGGAGCGAGAGAAGAAGGAACGTCTGGCACGCCTGACTGCGGTGCAGAATGCGGTGAGTCTGGATATCAACAGGGGATATATCGGCCGTACGGTAGACGTGCTGGTGGAAGGCCCCAGCAAGAACAATCCCGATCTGATGACCGGGCGTACCCCGGGGAATAAAATCGTGATCTGCCGCGGGGATATGGGGATGGTCGGGCAGACGCTGCCGCTGACTATCACCGAGGCTAAGACCTGGCATTTGGAAGCACTGTAGGAGGTTTTTGCGGATTTGGTTTTTTCTGAAACTTAGTAAGTTTTTGGGTTGTACCACGCACCGCTTTTATTGGTGCATCCCACCCGCCCACACACTACTCGAATGGGTGTACCTGTTAGGGTGAAAGGGTAGTGGGCGGGGATACGGAAAATTGGACGCGATACACCCCAAAAACTAACAGCTTTATTTCAAAACAAAAAAACAGTGGAGCGGCCTATAGTGCGGGCTGCTCCTTTTGTTTGCGCCGGCAGACAGAAATTACCGGCCGGGCGAGGGTAAAACGTGCTTGTTTTCTGCCCGGTAGGATATTATAATGTTGATAGGGGAATGTATGTCCCTGTTGGTGAATATATGTGAGTATAGACTTTGAGGAGTGAGGATATATGCGCTCAGGACCGTTTTTCGGCGCGGGCGGCAACTCGGACAATTTTTATGCGGAAGGACACAAGAGTTCTCTGGATGCCTGTGAGTATCTGGCACGGCTGGGGCTTACGGCTTATGAGTATGAGTGTACGCACGGTGTACGGCTAAGTGATGCCTTTTGTGCGGCACTGGGACACAGTGCGCGGCAGCTTGGTATTGCATTGAGCGTGCATGCGCCGTATTATATCAATCTGTCATCGGAGGATGATACGGTGCGGCAAAAGAGCCTGACGCATATCACCAAGGCGCTGCGGGCGGCGGATAAAATGGGGGCGGAGAGAGTCGTCTTTCACCCCGGGACGCTGGGCAGACAGAGCCGTGAGGCGGCGCTGGAGCGGGCAGCGGCTATGCTGGAGGAGATAGTGAGCGAGGTGCGGCGCGAGGGGTTGCTGGATAACGTATATCTCTGCCCGGAGACTATGGGCAAGAAAAACCTGCTGGGCACGCTGCCGGAGGTGCTGCGGCTGTGTGAGGTGGATGCACGGGTGCGGCCGACTATTGATTTTGCTCATATCCATGCACTGACCGGCGGCGGGCTGCGCGGGCGGCAGGATTTTGTACGGATACTGGATGCGATCGATGCTGCGCTGGGAGAGGAGGCTCTGCAGCGGCTGCACGTGCATTTCTCTCCTATTGAGTATACCGCGGCGGGGGAGAAGAAGCACCGCACGCTGTGTGATAAGGAGTACGGGCCGGATTTTGAGCTGCTGGCCGGGCTGATAGCTGAGAACGGCTGGCAGCCGACGATAATTTGTGAAAGTGCCGGTACGCAGGATGAAGATGCGGTGGTTTTTCGCAATATTTATGATAGATGTTATCATATGTGGCGGCAGCAGAGCAATATTTGATGATAGCAGCCGGTACAGCAGCAAATTTATCGGTGGCCGCAGATGTGTAACGGATGCAGTGGAAAAATTTTACAATAATTTGCACTATGCGGCAGGAGTTTGACAGGGCATCATAGAATATCTTTACATCTATTATTTTTTGACGCAGATCTGCTTTTATCGCTTTGCAATGGCCACAAGACGCATAAAAGTAACGCTGTATCTGAAATATTGGAGTATTTATGTAGAATAAGGGTAAAAAGAAAGGGGATAGAAAAGTGTCCAAATTTGACTTTTATATCAGAAGATTCCACTCTTTGATAGCACTGGTCCCGCTGGGGCTGTTTCTGTGCTTTCATTTTCTGCTGAACAGTTCTGTTTTTATCAGTAATGCGGCATATCTTCAGGTCATCAATTTTATGAAGAATGCACCGTTTATCATTGTGCTGGAGCTCGTGTTGATCGCTATACCGATTATCTTCCACGGTATCTACGGTATTTACATAGCTTTCCTGGCCAAGAACAATGCTTTCCAATACCGATATTACCGGAATCTGGCTTTTTATCTGCAGCGTGTGACTTCGATCATTCTTTTGGCCTTCATTATTTGGCACGTTTATACCGTGCGTATGGCAGTACATACGCCTGAGGGTGTAATTGGTGTGCTGCTGGCTCAGATGCAGAACCCGCTGACTCTGGTGCTGTACGTTATCGGTGTGGTGAGTGCCGTTTTCCATTTCACCAACGGTTTGTTTACTTTCTGCATCACCTGGGGCATCTGCGTGGGTGACAGAGCGCAGAAGATCTTTGCGCTGTGTGCAGTAGCTTTGTTTGTGGTTATGTCCGTGTGGGCTGTCGGTATCCTGCTGACGCTCTCGGTGGCCTAAATCTGGGGTAAGGGAGATATACAGAACATGGAAAAAACTAAAGTCGTGGTTGTCGGCGGCGGTTTGGCCGGTTTGATGTCCACATTAAAGATAGCGGAAAAGCAGATCCCGGTGGATCTGATCTCTTTGGTGCCGGTAAAGCGTTCGCACTCGGTATGTGCTCAGGGTGGCGTAAACGCCGCGCTGGATACCAAGGGCGAGCACGATAGTGTCGACCAGCATTTTTATGATACCGTTTACGGCGGTGACTTTTTGGCCAACCAGACCCCGGTACGCGGTCTGGTGGAAAATGCGCCAGGTCTGATCTATGCGATGGATCGTATGGGTGTACAGTTTACCAGAACCAGCGAGGGCCTGCTGGATCTGCGCCGTTTCGGTGGCGTTAAGAATAAACGTACCGCTTTTGCCGGTGCTACTACCGGCCAGCAGCTGCTGTATGCACTGGATGAGCAGGTGCGCCGCCAGGAAGTGCTGGGGCTCGTCACCAAATATGAGAACTGGGAAATGATCGACCTGATTCTGGATGATAACGGCGTCTGCAAGGGCGTAGTGGCACAGGATCTGGCTACTATGGAAATTAAAGAATTCGTAGCTGATGCAGTAGTGATCGCCACCGGCGGTGCCGGTATGATCTATGGCCGCTCCACCAATTCGGTAATCAATACCGGCTCGGCTGCGGCTATCGTATACAAGCACGGCGTGCCTTTTGCTAACGGTGAGTTCGTGCAGATCCACCCGACTGCTATGCCGGGTGATGACAAGAACCGTCTGATGTCGGAATCTGCCCGTGGTGACGGTGCCCGCGTGTGGACCTACAAAGACGGCAAGCCGTGGTACTTCCTGGAGGAGCGTTATCCTGCTTATGGCAATCTGGTGCCTCGTGATATCGCGGCGCGTGAGATTTATGACGTATGCGTTAATATGGGTCTCGGCATTGACGGCAAGAATCAGGTATATCTGGATCTGAGCCATCTGCCGGACGATTATCTGGATCGTCGTCTGAAAGGTATTATGGATATTTACCAGACTTTCCACGGTGACGACCCGCATAAAGTACCGATGAAAATTTTCCCGTCTGTGCATTACTTTATGGGCGGTATCCACGTTGATTGGGAACACCAGACCCGTATCCCCGGTCTTTTTGCTGCAGGTGAGTGTGATTATATGTATCACGGCGCCAACCGTCTGGGTGCGAACTCTCTGCTTTCGGCTATGCACAGCGGTACTGTGGCCGGCCCGGCAGTAGTGAAATACCTCGGCACATTGACTAAGACTGCAGCCGAGAGCATCGGCAACAACGCCGAGCTGGTGGTACGTAAGCAGCAGGCCGAGCATGACAAGCTGACCAAAATGGACGGCAAGGAGAATCCGTACAAGCTGCACGAGGAGATGAGCGATATTATGTATCGCAACGCTACTATCGTGCGTGTCAATAAAAATCTGGAAGAGACTGACGTCAAGCTGCAGGAATTCCAGGAGCGCTGGAAGAATATCAACGTCACCGATATGGGCGGCTATTCCAACCAGACTGTAATGTACGTGCGCCAGCTGCGCGGTATGATGGATCTGGCACGTGTTATCGTGGGCGGTGCGCTGCGCCGTAATGAGAGCCGCGGCTCGCACTACAAGCCGGAGTTCCCCAAGCGTGATGATGAGAACTTCCTGAAGACTACACTGGCTATCTATAATGAAAAGACCGGCGCGCCGGACTTCAGTTGGGAAGAAGTCGATACCAGTCTTTTGAAACCTGTCGAGAGAAAGTATTAAGGAGGGAATTGTAATGGCTGTGCAGAATGTTCAGTATATTAAATT
Source organism: Bacillota bacterium (assembly GCA_017398165.1). Classification (GTDB taxonomy): domain Bacteria; phylum Bacillota; class Dehalobacteriia; order UBA4068; family UBA4997; genus Avidehalobacter. The sequence goes on along the minus strand of JAFQHB010000146.1, from coordinate 3,514 downwards.
AAAGATCAAACGCCGTGATAATCCGTCTTCGCCTTCTTATTGGCAGGATTTTCATATTCCTTATCGCCCGAATATGAATATTGTTTCGGCGCTGATGGAGATCCGCAAAAACCCTGTGACCGCTGACGGTCAGCAGGTCAATCCCGTAGTGTGGGAATGTAACTGTCTGGAGGAGGTTTGTGGCGCCTGCACTATGTTGATCAACGGTGTACCGCGCCAGGCCTGTGCCGCGCTAACTGACAAACTAATCGAGAAATACGGTGATCGTCCGATTGAATTGGCTCCGCTAACCAAGTTCCCGGTGATCCGTGATCTAATGGTCGACCGTACCAAGATGTTTGACAATTTGAAGCGTGTGCATGCTTGGGTTCAGGTGGATGGTTCCTGGACTATTGATCGCGGTCCGCGTCTTTCGGAGAAAGACCAGCGTATCGCTTATGAGATCTCGCACTGCATGACCTGCGGCTGCTGCGTTGAGGCTTGCCCGAATTATAACAGCAAGTCTGATTTTGTCGGCCCGAATGCTATTGCTCAGGTTCGTATGTTTAATCTGCACGCTATCGGCCGTATGCAGGCTGATGAGCGTCTGGAGGCATTGACCGGACCCGGTGGTATTCAGGATTGCGGCAACTCGCAGAACTGCAAGCAGGTATGTCCGAAACACATCAATCTGACTGCACATATCGCGGCGATGAATCGCCAGGCGAATGCGTATATTCTCAAGAGCTTCCTGGATAAATAATATATCATATATAGGAGCTCCCTTTATCAGGAGATGAGCATAAAAATCCCAAGGCTGCATCGGCTTTGGGATTTTTTGTGTCTGATGGTTTTGTTGTGCCGGGTGCGGTTTTTGCCAGACAAACATTGACAAAAGTGCAGCAGGAAATTATAATTATAAGATGGCAGAGTATAAAAACAGGGTGTTATACATCCTGATATTATAAACAGACAATATCGTGAATAAAAAGAAAGCGAGATGAAAATAATGAAGAATTTTGACCGTTACCATAGAGGTTATTTTATGCCGCCTGTGAATGATCTGAAATGGGCGCAGAAGGAATACATCGATAAGGCTCCCGTATGGTGCAGCGTCGACCTGCGCGACGGCAACCAGAGCCTGATCGTCCCGATGAGTCTGGATGAAAAGCTGGAGTTTTTTACCTATCTGGTGAAGATCGGCTTTAAGGAGATCGAGGTCGGCTTTCCGGCGGCTTCGGAGACCGAGTATGAATTCCTGCGTGCGCTGATCGAGCGTGATCTGGTGCCGGATGACGTGACGCTGCAGGTACTCACGCAGAGCCGCGAACACATCATCGCCAAGACTTTCGAGTCATTAAAGGGCGTCAAGAATGCTATCGTACATTTGTATAATTCTACATCGCTGGCACAGCGCGAGCAGGTTTTCCGTATGGAGAAGCCGGAGATTATCAAAATTGCCACCGACGGTGCCGAGCTGCTGAAAAAATACGCTGCTGATATGCCCGGTAATATTCGTTTTGAGTATTCACCCGAGAGCTTTACCGGTACCGAGATGGAATTTGCGCTGGAGATTTGTAATGCTGTGCTGGATGTATGGCAGCCGACAGCCGCAAAGCCGGTCATCATCAACCTGCCGGCTACGGTAGAGATGAGCCTGCCGCACGTTTATGCCAGCCAGGTCGAATATATGAGCGATAACCTGAAATACCGTGAGAACGTAGTGCTTTCGCTGCATCCGCATAATGACCGCGGCTGCGGTGTGGCCGACAGCGAGCTGGGCATACTGGCCGGTGCCGACCGTATCGAGGGTACACTCTTTGGTAACGGTGAGCGTACCGGCAACGTGGATATCGTGACGCTGGCTATGAATATGTTTACCCACGGTGTTGACCCTGAGCTGGACTTCAGTGATATCCAGGAGATCTGCAAGGTATACGAGAAAGTGACCCGTATGCACGTATACGAGCGTCAGCCTTACAGCGGGCGTCTGGTGTTTGCCGCATTCTCCGGCTCGCATCAGGATGCTATTGCCAAGGGTATGAAATGGCATGAGGAAAAAGGTCTGCACGGCTGGACGGTACCTTATCTGCCGATCGACCCGCATGACGTGGGGCGCGAGTATGAATCCGATGTTATCCGCATTAACAGCCAGAGCGGCAAGGGCGGCATCGGCTATCTGATGAAAACCAAATATGGCTTCAATATGCCGCAGAAGATGCAGGAGGACTTTGGTTATGCCGTCAAGAGCGTATCCGACCATCTGCATAAGGAACTCTCGCATGAGGAGATCCGCGATATCCTGCTGACGCAGTATGTGAATATCGACACGCCGCTTTCTTTCGGCAAGTATTCTTTTGTGGATAAGACCATTATGCTGGCGGATATAGACCTGTGCCTGAACGGCAGGATCACACATCTGAAAACCAGCGGTAACGGTCGTCTGGATGCAGTATCAAAGGCAATCAAGACCCTGTTGGGCAAGGACATCCACGTGCTGACCTATGAGGAGCACGCGCTGAATTCCGGCTCGGCTTCTCAGGCTATTGCTTATGTCGGTGTTATTGATGATGATAAGAACGTGGCCTGGGGCGCCGGTATCGACAGCGATATTATCGATGCCTCGATGAATGCGCTACTGAGTGCGGTGAACCGTTTGTGGGCTGTCTGGCATAAATAAAGCCGCTATAAACAAGTGATAAAGATAAAAAATATAAGCAAAAATTTTAGAGGTGAATTTGATGGGAATGACGATGAGCCAGAAGATCCTGGCTGCACATGCCGGCCTGGATAGTGTGAAGCCCGGGCAGTTGATTATGGCCGAGCTGGATCTGTGTCTGGGTAATGATATTACCACGCCGGTGGCGGTAAATGAATTTGAGAAGGCCGGTTTTACCGAGGTCTTTGATAAGGGCAAGATCGCGCTGGTGATGGATCATTTTGCACCTAATAAGGATATCAAGGCGGCGGAGCAGTGCAAGCAGTGCCGTGAGTTTGCCGCCAAACATAACATAGTGCATTTTTATGATGTCGGCTGTATGGGCGTAGAGCACGCTCTGCTGCCCGAGAAAGGTCTGGTGACCGCCGGTGAGCTGGTGATCGGCGCTGATTCCCATACCTGTACCTACGGTGCTCTGGGTGCTTTTTCGACCGGTGTGGGCAGTACCGATCTGGCTGCCGGTATGGCCAAGGGCAAGGCGTGGTTCAAAGTACCCGAGGCGCTGAAATTCGTGCTGCGCGGCAAGAAGAGCCGGTGGGTCAGCGGCAAGGACGTTATCCTGCACATCATCGGTATGATCGGTGTGGACGGTGCGCTGTATAAATCTATGGAATTTACCGGCGAGGGTCTGGCTGATCTTTTGATGGATGACCGCCTGTGTATGGCCAATATGGCTATCGAGGCCGGCGGCAAGAACGGTATTTTTGAGGTCGATGAAGTGACTCTGCAGTATCTGAAAGAGCGCGAGCTGAAAAAGCCGGTGGTCTATAAGGCTGACGATGATGCCGAGTACGCTGCCGTGTATGAGATCGACCT
>JAFQHB010000145.1 GCA_017398165.1 Bacillota bacterium | reverse complement strand
GTGTTTGGCTCCTGCTTTATGGCGATGCTGCTGGAGATATTGATACAGAATGATTTCCGTGCGATACGCCAGGGCTGGAAGGGCGCTGTTGCCGCCACCGTCATTGTCTGCGCCATACTTTCGGTCTATGTTTGCGATATGACAGGCTATGATGACCGCCTGCCTGCTGTTGAAAAGATACAGTCGGTCAGCATTTATTCCAATACCGTAGATAATGCTGTCGGCGGCTATCATTACGGCTCTTATACCAATAGCCGTGAAAACAGAGATACCTACTGGAGCATCGAACCGGAATTCGGCTATGATATGCGTACGTTCAGCAGCCCCGAGGAGATCGCTGCGGTGCTGGCACTGGTCAATGCCGGTATGGAGTATGAAAATGATACCGACAGGCCGCAGGATGATCCCTGGCTGGCAGCCGGCTATGAAACGAACACCGATTATATGCGGGTGGTCTACCATCTGAATGGCGGCAGCTATATGGCCCGTGTTTATAACAATATCCCGGTGGTAGAGTGTTATGATGACTATGTCACTCTGCTGGCCAGTGATGTGATCGACGAGACCCTGCCGATCAACAATTATGATCTTAACAATGTCTATACCCGTGAGGTATATAATTTCGGCGTTAATGACACCAACCATTATTGGGAGGTAAAATGGCCTTCTGATGAAGCACGTCTGCAATTCATCGAGACTCTGCGCCGGGAGCAGATGGAGCTTTCTCCGCAGGAAATGATGTCGGAATACCCGATAGCCCGTCTGGAGCTGATGTACGGCGAGGGTGCTAATCAGGATGAGGGCTCCGATCATATATGGTACGATTATACCGATTACTTTGAGGTAAAAATTTACCCCGGTATGACCGAGACCAGAGAGCTGCTGCGTACTGTGGTGCCTGATGTATTCTTCCGCCCGATTGGGTTGGAGCACGTGACCGAGGTGCGTGAATACGTATTCGTCGGCTATGATCAGGAATATGCGGAAAATACAGTGAGCTATCCTCAGGGTGGCGGGTACGTCGATATTGTCGAGACTTCGTCTTACTCGGAAGGCTATGTACAGCAGGCTGTCTATCTGCCGGGGCAGGATGATGCGAAAATCACCGAGATATTGGCATCGACCGTGCAGGATGAACTGAGAGGCCGTTTGCCGTTGTATGCGTCGTATGAAGGCGCCGGTACGGTATACTATGAAGTGGATTATGCTATGGGCGATCCGGATTCCGAGGACGGTCAGCTGATCGCTACACAGCGGCGCTGGCCCAAAGTGCCCGAAAAGCTGGCGGCCGGGCTGTAATAGCGGTACGCCGGATTGCAGATACACTGCGGATACAGTGTAAGTACAACAAAAATAAATGCTGCTGCCCGACACCCGGCAATAATGCAGATGATCTCCCCATTGGTCATCCGGCAGGCAGGGTGTCGGGCGTAGCTGCAAGGATTGGGTGATGGCTGTGGCACTGATGTTTTTGGTCGGTATCGGTATGGTGGCGCTGATCGTTGTGGGCGGCATTTTGTTGGCTGTTGCAATGCATCACCGCGAGGATGATTGAGCATCCCCGCCTGTGATCTGTAAAAAGGAGTGATTTGGATGGAGTCTTCTTCTATTGGTATCATCGGCGGAGCTGACGGGCCAACATCGGTATTTGTCACCGGTAATGCGCTGCCGCTGCTGATCGGTGTGGGTGTGCTGGCACTGGTGGTGATCGGCGGTATAGTTTTTGCACTGTCCCACCGCAGCAGGGAAGATGATTGAGTGAATAGTGAATAAGTAGATAATGTTTTAGATGCTATTATAAAAAAACAGAGGGGCTTCCATATCGGACCTAAGCGGTTGGTATGGGAGACTCTCTGTTTTTGTGTTATGTAATCAGTTTTTAATTAAAGGCGGGCGGCTCTATGGGCGGGGTGGCGTTCCAATCCCAAAACTCGCTGGTAATGCACAGCTCGCTGGTGAGCGAGCCGGATGAGGCGGTGGCAGTAATGCGTGCCTGACGCAGCTGGTG
>JAFQHB010000011.1 GCA_017398165.1 Bacillota bacterium | reverse complement strand
GATAGCGCATCAGCACGGCAGCGGCCTCGGCGCGGGTAATGCCGTCCCGCGGGCGCAGCCGCCCCTGATCGTCGCCCAGCAGCAGGCCATTTGCCGCTGCCCAGCCCAACGCCCCTGCCGCATAGGGCGAGGCCGTACCGGCATCGCAGAAAGCAGCCAAATCACGGCTTGTCGGCGGCTCTCCCTGCAAACGCCACAATATAGCCGCCAACTGCTCGCGCAGCACCGGCATACCCGGCGCAAACGTATCCTCATCGATGCCGCGCACCGCACCCCCGGCATACGCCCAGCCGATAGCCCCGGCGGAATACAGCGTCCCCGGCACATCGGCAAAAGGTGCGGCAGCCGCCGCCGGCTCACCCGCCGCCCGCCAGAGAATAGTCACCAGCATACCGCGATCCAGCCCCATACCCGGCGCGAAGCTGTCAGCCGACAAGCCGTTCATCAGGCCCCCAGCCAGCATATAATCGACAGCCTGATGATACCACGCATCCGCGGCCAGATCCGCAAAACCGGCCGACAGACACTCCGCAGCGGCAGCGACCTCAGCACCGCCCGGCGCAGTATCTGGGACAGCAGCACTGCCTCCTCCGCCGCCACCGGCAGCCCCACCGCCACCGCCGGATTGCTGCCCGCTGCTTGTAATACTCAGCAGTGTATGCGGCGCCGATACGCTCACTGCACCTGCGCCATCTGCGCTCAGCCACACCGCAGCCGCATCCTGATACAACGTGGTATCCCCCGCTGCCACCGCCCGGAAAGCAAGCCGTGCGACCTCCAGTTTGGGCTGGGCAAGCGGGGCTGCCGTTGCTGCTGCCGCCTGCTGATACCGCAGGGTCAGGCGGTCATATGCCTCATTATAGGCCAATCCATCCGCCAGACGGAAATCCCCGGCCAGCGCATTACACCCGATAAATTGCAGCGCACGGCCATCATAGATCAGCCAATCCTCAAAATTATACAACTGATACGGCTGGGCTGCGTCAATACGCTCCAGCCACAATGTGATCTCCACCGTATCACCCACCCGGCAGGTGCTGCTATCAGCCTCCGCACGGATCACAAAGCCCGCATCCTGTGCCCATACCCGCAGCGGCAGCAGCCAAAGTACCAGGAGCATCAAGGGCAGCAATATCAGCCGGTTCGTTCTCATCATACTCATTTCCCTTATACTCATTGTCCGTTCCCTCTCATATAGGCAGCCGCCAGCGCCGCCACATCGGCGGCATCCAGGCTCATACTGCCGTCAATATCACCCACCAGCAGCAGCCTGTCATCCGGCTGCCACTGCAGCGTGCTGCGGCTGGTAAAATCATACAGCACCGAGATATCCGTCACACTGCAAGTCCCACTGCCATTGACATCATTATTATAGATCAGCTCGGCATTGGCGGCCGTACCGACCTGCAGCAGCCCGCCGAGGTATTCCATCAGCCCATCCTGCGGGCAATCCGCAGTATCCAGCAGCGCGGCATGGGTATAGCCGGTATAGTGCGCCGTGCGGTAGACGGGCGTGCCGTCACTCAGCGCCAGACCTTCGATCCCGGCGTTATGCACATTAAAAAGTACCAGCGTCCTGCTGCCGGAATAAACGCTGAATGGCTGGAAGATCACCCCGGAGCCGGTCACGTCATCTCTGGTGGGGGCATATACCGTGATGCTGGCCGGATCCAGCGATACCTGCACATCCAGCGTGACCGCACCATCGATCTGATCTGCCGGCAGGGTATAAACACCATCGGCATCCGGGGTCAATACCCGGCTTTGCCCGCCCGATACCGCACTGACAGCAATAATATAACCGGTATCAGCTACCGCACGAAATTGCAGCGCCGCACCGGCCAGAATGTAGATGTTTTCACTTTGTTCGATATGACCGGCAATCGGTGTGAAGCTGACCGCCGTATTGCCGTAATTGATCGTCAGCGGTATGATATCCTGCACCTCAAATACCAGCAATAATTCAGCCGCCGCACCGGTAGGCGATACAAAGGCCATCCGCACGCTATGTGTCCCGGCAGCCAGCGGTGCGCCGCTGATAATACCATCTGCCAGCAGCAAGCCCTCCGGCAGAGCCTCGCCATCGGCCGGTGTGATATTGATACGGCCATCCGTCCCGCCGTCATCCGCGATAAAGCCCGCCAGATCAAGCTGCTGCACAGGACTGCCCTTCACCAGATATGCGGTATGGCTCCCCGCCGTCAGCACCAGCTCGTTGGCCGTCCATTTGGCGTAAAAGACCTTATCACCAAAATCCGCCGTGCCTATCGCATTCACCGCCTGCCCGGTACAGGCCGCATCAGTATACCAGCCCGCCAGATGATAGCCGGCCTTCGGCGCACTATCCGGCAGTTCGGCGCCCGCACCAAAGGTATAGCGCACCGGGCTCAGCCCATCTATTACCCTGGCACCACCCGTATCCGAAGCATCCATATAGGTAATGCTGTATTCCGCCGCTATAGCCTCTATCGCTATCGTTACCGAGGCCTGCACAGCAGGCAGAGTATATGTATAATTACCGCCGCCCGCAGCCTGCGGTGTTATCACCCGACCATCTGCGCTGACGCTCGGCACGGTATAGCCATCCGCCGGTGTCAGAGTAAAGCTGAAAGGCTGCCCGTAAACCGCCACCGCCGCCGTACACTGCTCTATGCCATCTATCGTATAGCCGATAAATTCATCCGGGAAGATGACCTGCACCTGACAGACCACCGGCTGCTGTGTTGCCGCCGCCTGTGCCGCCACACCGTTTTGGCGGCCGGATACCGCGATCTCATTACTGCCGTCGGCAATACCGATATCTGCCACGGTATATTTGCCGCCGCTGAATATCCCCTCATCCTGCGGCGCACGGAATGTGACCTCGCCCAGGGTGATGCTCTCACCGCTCACCAATGAGAAACCGTTGGCCGCATCGGTGGATATCAGCGTCAGTCTGCTGCCGCTGCACTGAGCCTGCACGTTCAGCCCCTCCGCCGTGCGGAAAGCCTGATACGTCAGATTGGCATCAAAGGCGATGGGGATATTAAAAGCCTGCACACTGCCGCCGGCCGCCGTCTTAGCCGTTTGGGTCAGCACTGCCCGACAGGTAAATTGCTGACCGGCACTTACCGCAGCGACATCCGGCACCAAAGCGATAGTAAAAGCGTCCTCCGTCACCACCTGCCGGCTGACAGCATAGTATCCGCTCTGCCTCGCAGTAAAAGAGAGCCTGCCGCAGCTGTATGCGGCCGGTATGCGGGTCCCGGTACCGTCATCCGCGATCATTGTTACTGTCGGCAGGGCGCTGCTGTCCTCAGGCGTATACGGCATCACCACGGTGAAGCTGCCCTCGACACCCGGTATCAGTGTTTCATTACCCCGATAAAAGGCAATATGCACCATATCATCCGCACTGTCCGCCAGCACTTTCTGCGCCTCGGATAACCCGGCGTATTCATCCGCATTGACGGCTGTTGCCGTTGCCGCCCGTATCGTAAGATTGCTGCCCAGCCCGGCCAGATAGCCCAACAGCTCTTTATCCAGGCTGATATCACCCTGCTGCGTATGCAGAATGACCTCCCGCGCCGGTATCAGCCTGGCCATATCTGTATCATCAAGCGCCAGAGCCGTAGTCAGGATATTATCAGCATCGCTCAATATACTCAGCTCGGCCGATACACCCTCATCGAGCACGGGATATTTGTCTGGCAATACCGCCCGGGCGGCAATATATTTGCCGTCACTGCCGATATCCTCGGCAGTAAAGCTCAATCTGGAGCTGACATCAAAGACCGGCACATACACCGCATCTGCCGCTGCCGGTACGATCTCCGGCTGCCACCCTGCAAAAGTATAACCGTGGCCGGACGGTAAACTTCTGGTAGGTACGTTGCCGGCATATACAGGGATCTCACCGGCCGCACACTCCACAGTGTACAAATCAGCCGTTTTATTGTAGTTCTTAAACGTAATAGTAAACGTATCGTCTGCCATAGCCGGCCTGGCCAACAGCAATATCGCCAGGCATAAGACTAAAAAAATAATCCCGGTCAAATGACGGGGATGGGATTTGACAGGCATACAAATGCCTCCTTTAATAATTTTTTTGATTTTGACTTCCCAACATAGTTTTCTTTGCAATTCTTCAATGCCTGCATCAGTATTTCTGCATCAGTATTTCTGCATCAGTATTCCAATGCTGCATTGGTGTCTATATCGTCGTCTGCGGCATTATATCATCCCCCATTCTCTTAGTACTGTTTGTTATGCCTCATCAGGCGAGACTATTATATCATCATAACCCCAGGCAAACAAGGGCAGGCCGGAATAATTTTTATCCAAACCGGGGATTTTCCCCACCCTGCCTGTAAGCTTCATCCCTCACCCAGCTCGTGCGGTGCATATAAACTTCCTATGCCTATATCCACAGATAAACTGTTGCCCAACGATCAAAAAGTATCGGGAAATCTCTTGACTTCGCACGGCGTTAGAGTTTTAATATATATTATCATAATGCAAGCATTATCATTGACAAATTTACAACACCAATAATCACACCGCAAAGGAGCACAAACTATGAAAACTACTATCGTGATCGCCCATCCGTGGCAGCACAGCTATAACCGCGCTATCTTGGCCGAGGTCAGCCGCCTTATCCCCGATAATTATCTGATCGACCTGTATAACGACGGTTTTGACCCGGTAATGTCGGAGCAGGATCTGGCGCTTTACAGCCGCGGCCAGTCCACCGATCCGCTGGTCGCCAAATACAATGAGATATTGGATGATACCGACCGCATCATCTTCATATTCCCGATATGGTGGTATGATATGCCGGCCATTCTGCGCGGCTTTATGGATAAAGT
>JAFQHB010000144.1 GCA_017398165.1 Bacillota bacterium | reverse complement strand
CGACAGCAATCTGCGCTATCTGCTGAATGATATTTCCTACCTCGCCGATGCCGTCGCCATCAACGGCCAGCGCATCGTTGATCTTTCGGATATCCGCTGTGTCGGTACGGTCATTATAATCAATTCCACCCGTATCGCCCCGCCGTATGAGATCAGCCTGATAGGCTCGGCCGCACTGTTGGAGGGCGCACTGCAGGAATCCTCACAATATATATATCTGAAGAATAAAAATATGCCGATACGTGTGGCCAGACACGATGACCTGACGCTGCCTGCCTATACCGGCACCATTATCACCAATTACGCAAAATACACACCGGCGCCTGATACTGCCGAATAACCCGCGCGCCAAAGGAGATAAATATGTTCAAAATCGCTTTGCCACTGATCAGCCTGATCGCCGGCGGCCTGATAGGCTCCATACTCACAGTCAATGCCTCGTTGGGCATCGCCAAATATCTCTCTATCGCTATTCTGGCCGGTCTTGATGCCGTACTGGGCGGTGCGCGCGGCCTGCTGGAGGATACCTATGACAGCCTCATTATGCTCTCCGGCTTTTTCATCAATGCACTGCTGGCAATGGCGCTGGCTTTCCTCGGTGACCAGATCGGCGTGGATATGTTTATGGCTGCCACTATCTGCTTTGCACTGCGTATCTTCTCCAATCTGGCCTTTATCCGCCGCGATCTTATCACCCGCTACCGAGAGCGCAACGCACAAAAGGTACAGATACGCCGTATCAAAGTATCGCTCAACAAAGATAAAGAACCGGTGGCTGACAGCGAACCCAATCTGGAAAACACCATCTCCGGCCTGCTGCTGGATAGAGTACCGCTTGAATCAACTGCCAGATACGCGAGCTTCGATATTGACGAAGACGAGCTCGATAATACACCGGTCAAGGTGCGCGCGATGGTAAGCCCTGATAAAACCAAAGCCGCCGACCATACCACTGAGGATAAAGCCCAGTAAATCAGCCTACACACGAGGGAGACGGATATGAATCCCAACGAAAATAACGACCGCAAACAAAATCATCTGCTTACTTTCTGCCTGGCGCTGACTCTGCTCAGCTTTGCCATTGTCTGCCAGATCAATTTTGAGTCCAACAGCCTGCAGGATCTGGAAAATCAAAGCACCGGGACTTTAGTCGCTATGGTACGCAATCTCAACGAATACCGCAACAATCTGGAGACTGAGCTGGAACGTCTGGAGCGCAGCAAATCCTCGCTGAACCTCACCACCGGTCTGGAGCAGCAGTTGGATAATACCCGCATCTTCGCCGGTGCAGTGCCGGTCAGCGGCCCCGGCATCAGCGTCACCATCACTGCGGATTATGAGATAATCAGCACTGATATCGTAGATATCGCCAGCGAGCTGAAAGTTAGCGGCGCCGAAGCTATCGCCGTTAATAACCAGCGGCTTACCGCCAGGACCCGCATCAGCCAGGATACCGACCCGGATGGCAATATTTTCCTGTCTTTTAACGGTGAACGCCTGCTCACCCCCATCGTCATCACAGCCATCGGGGATCCCACCACACTGGAAAAAGGCCTGACATTCACCGGCGGCATTATTGACAGCCTGAACACTCTCTACGCTATCTACCCGATCATCCGCCAGGAGGAAACGGTCAATATACCGGCCACCACGCTCAATACCTCCCCGGCCTATATGAAAAGTGTGAACCAGGACAACTCTCAGGTGGTATAATCCCACTGCCCTGCCAATATCTTTTTAATTACAACACCCGCAAAAGCACAGGAGGAGCTTTAGCATATGCTTGATTGGTTCTATACCACCTTCCCCGGCCAGATTATCGCCACCCTTTTTGTTTCGCTGCTGCCCTTTATAGAGCTGCGCGGCGCTATCCCCATCGGTGTGGCATTCGGCCTGCACCCTCTTATCGCCTTTACCGCCAGTATCATCGGCAATATGATACCCGTGCCTTTTATCATCCTTTTTATCAGGCGTATCTTCCGCTTCCTCAAAAGGCACAGCCGCTTCTGGGGCAATATCGTGCTGAAAATGGAGGATAAGGCCCACAATAAAAGCGAGATCGTGCTGAAATACCGCAGCATCGGCCTTTGCATTCTGGTGGCCGTCCCACTGCCCGGCACCGGTGCATGGACGGGCGCCCTCGTCGCCGCTTTCCTTGATATGCCCCTGCGCGAGGCCATCCCCACGATACTGCTGGGCGTTATCATCGCCGGGGTTATCGTCACCGCTATCACCTGCGGCGTTATTACCATCTTTTGATTTTGACTTACACATACCCACAATCAGCCCCGCGCACACAACAGCTCTGCAGACAGCCTGTGTGCGCGGGGTTTTACAGTTACACGGCAAACGAACGTGGCACCAAAGATCGCTGTCTTTCTGTGAAATAATACGATATTTCTCTGTCTTTTTCAACGCATATAAAGTGCCTGCACTATATATGAACCCCGAATGTGATGTGATATATGGGATTGCCGATTTACACAACTGATTTTTAGCGGCAATACAGAATCTAATTACAGTAAATAATACAAAAACAGGCACTCCACCCATTGAGGTGGGAGTGCCTGTCTGATATTCCAAGCATAATTTACTTCTTGTGCAGCCAAATACAAATTATTCCTTACCGCTCCAGCAGTAGGTACAGATCTTGTCCCGATCAATACCGATAGCCTCCAGCAAGCCCTCCAGAGACTGATAGCCCAAGGAGTTAAAGCCCAGCTTTTCGCAGATACATTTCAGCATACACTGCCCTCTTTCGGTGTTGGCATCCGCATATTCATCCAGATGCTTCTGGCCTTCATCACCCTCCAGCTCCTGCACTACCCGGCGCGCCAGCAGATCCATCTCAGACTTCCCGCTGGAGAAATTCAGGTACTTGCAGTTATACATAATAGGCGGGCAGGCCGAGCGCATATGCACCTCCGCCGCGTTGGACTCAAAGAGAAAATCCACCGTCTCGCGCAGCTGTGTGCCACGCACGATAGAGTCATCCACAAAAAGCAGCTTTTTGCCGTCGATCAGCTCGGGTACCGGGATCTGCTTCATCTTGGCGACCTGATTGCGTACATCCTGACTGGTCGGCATAAAAGAGCGCGGCCAGGTCGGTGTGTATTTGATGAAAGGCCGGGCAAAAGGCTGTCCGCTCTCGCGGGCATAGCCAATAGCGTGCGGGATACCGGAATCCGGGATACCGGCCACATAATCAACCTCCGGCAGAATCCCTTTCTCTTTCTCATCGCGCGCCATAATCTCACCGTTGCGATACCGCATAACCTCCACGTTGATACCCTCATAGGTAGAATTGGGGTAGCCGTAATAGCTCCAGAGGAAGGCGCAGATCTTCATATCCTTGCCGGCCGGGGAAAGCGTTTCATAGCCATCAGCAGTCACCTTGACGATCTCATTCGGCCCCAGCTCGTATTCATCTGCATAGCCCAGCTTGTGATAAGCAAAGGACTCAAAGGAAATACAGTGTCCGTGCTCGTTTTTGCCGATCAATACCGGCAGACGACCCAGCTTGTCCCGCGCGACGATAATGCTGTCCGGAGTAAGGATCATAATGGTTGCCGAGCCTTCTACCTGCTCCTGAACGTGCAGTATGCCGGATACCAGATCATCCTTCTGGTTGATCAGAGCCGCTATCAGCTCACTGTCGTTGATCTTGCCCGAGCTCATCGCCATAAACTGATGCCGATGATCGGAGAAATATTTCTTGATGAGGTCATCCGCATTATTGATAGCACCGACACTCGCGATAGCATAAAGCCCCAAATGCGAACGCACCATCAGCGGCTGCGGGTCGGAATCACTGATAGCACCGATACCGTAGCCACCGTGAAAATCATTCAGATCGCGCTCAAACTTGGTACGAAAAGGAGTGTTCTCAATATTGTGGATCTGGCGATGAAACCCACGCTCCTTGTCATACACGACCATACCACCGCGGCGCGTACCCAGATGCGAATGATAATCCACACCAAAGAAAAGATCAAGTACACATTCCTGCTTGGAGGCTATGCCAAAAAAACCGCCCATATTTACTCCCCCAGATTATTGATACGATCCCGATTAAGCAAAGAACAGCTCAGACAAAGTCATAGGATCAATGTATTTTCCGTCTTTATAAACGCGCATATTGCCGGATGCGATCTCATCGATCAGCATTACGTTGCCGTCGGCATCATAACCAAACTCAAATTTGATATCATACAGCACCAGACCCTTTTCTTTCAGGTCATCAGCTACGATCTGGGTGATCTGCTGGGTCATGGTCTTGATATCCTCATACTGCTCGGCAGTCATTACACCCAGCACTACCAGACCGTCCTTGGTTACCAGCGGGTCGCCCAGATCATCGTTCTTAAAGGTAGTCTCTACGTAAGCAGGCAGGTCGGCGCCTTCTTCGATATACTCGCCATAACGACGGAAGAAGCTGCCTACAGCCTTATGGCGGCAGATGACCTCCAGACCCTTACCAAAAACCTTGGCCGGCAGCACTTCCATAGTGGTGTCCTCCAGGTTGGCGTTTACGTAGTGGGTCTTGATGCCTGCAGCATTGATTTTCTCAAAGAAATAAATGGACATACGCAGGTTGACATCACCCACGCCATCTATAGTCAGACCAACACTGTTCTCGCCGGGATCAAAAACACCGTCTTTGCCGGTGCAGTCATCCTTAAACTTCAGCAGGTAATTGCCGTTGTCCAATGCAAAAACGTTTTTGGTTTTTCCGGTGTACACAAGTTTCATAGTAGATTCCCCCATAAAATATAAAATAAGCTGTCAAGCAAGCATCGCTGTGCCATAACACATACTTGCTTTTCCCAGTTATTTATTATACCAAAAAAGCTATTGCTTCTTCAAGATATATCACGATATCTGCAAAATTTTTCTTAACAGCATATAATATACATTTTGGCCACAGCCCTCTCCGGCCTTATTCTGCTGCCATATCTCCTGCCCCCGGGCAGGCACAGGCCGCAGCACAGCACCTGATGATACCACAGAATTTGCATATATCACCAGACAGCGAAGGTGCCAAACCGAAAAAGGCCGATAAAAACATACTGATGCACCGTCCCGCCAAACGGCTCATCAGTATGCCATACGCATTATATCATCAGTGCCGGTCGGCAATAACCGCACCTGTCCGGCAACTTTCGCCGCACTGTCAATTACGACGCCAGGTAACACGACTGCACAGCATCAATACAGGCAATATCTCCAATCTGCCGATTATCATACACAACGACATCACCAGCTTGGAAAAAGCCGAGAAAGCAGAAAAATTCCCCACCGGGCCAACCATCTCCAAACCCGGTCCAACGTTGCTGACACAGGTCAGTGCGGATGTAAAGGATACTGTAAACGAAAAATTATCCAGAGAGATAAGCAGCGTCCCCATAAGTATTATCAACATATAACTGCCCAGGAAGATCATAATAGAACGAACAGTATCCTCATTTACCACCTTGCCGTCCAGCTTGATGACCTCCACAGCCCGCGGATGGGCGATGCGGTGTATCTCCCGCCGCAGGGTACGCAGCAATATCAGCACCCGAGAGCATTTGATACCGCCGCCGGTAGACCCGGCACACGCACCGCAAAACATCAGCATAACGAGTACCATCTGGGCAAACTGCGGCCACAACGACCAATCCACCGAGCAATATCCCGTCGTCGAGATGATCGAGCAAACCTGAAAGAAAGCCTGCCGCAGCGCCTGTGCCGCAGAAGAATATACCGGATAGATGCTGACGGCTAT
>JAFQHB010000143.1 GCA_017398165.1 Bacillota bacterium | reverse complement strand
TGTTTCCTGCGAGAAGCCCGGAGCATTTCAGCATCTGTATGCGGCGCGGGCCGATTCGCCGCTGGGGCCGTTTGAGCAGGAAAAGGAATTGTTCGATCACTTCTCGATTGATTCTCATGTCGTTGAGACGGGAGACGGATTGTTTCTGTGGTATGCGAAGGACAATCTGGAAACAGACAAGGTCGGTACGCGGATATTTGTTGATCGGCTGAGAGATCCGTATACCCCGGCAGGAGCACCGCGCGAGGCGATTGTACCTGATTTTGCGGAAGAGAAGTTTACGCCTCAGTGTACGGCAGAACGGGACTGGTATACCATTGAAGGGCCGTTCTGGTTCCGTGAGGGCGAATGGCAGTATGTGATGTACAGCGGCGGATGCTATCAGGATGATACCTATCACATCGGCTATGCTGCAGCCCAAAGCGGCGAAGAGGATCTGACGAAGGTGGATTTTGTCAAGCATACGGCTGATCATGCGTTCGCGCCGGTATTAATCAAAAACGAATTCGAGGAAGGAACCGGCCATCACAGCGTATTGAAGCTGGACGGGCAGTATTACGCCATATATACGCTCGCCGGCCAGACGCACCGCCTCGGCCTCGTGCGCCGCACCCTCGGCAGCCAGCTCATCCAGCCGCCGCTCAATGGATGCCGCGTACTCACGGTCCCGGATCGCACCCAGATTGATGCGCGTCGTCCAGCTAAAAGCCTTCAGCGAGGCCAACAGCAGGCTGGCCCCGCAGGCAGCATCGGAAATCACCAGACGGCTGCCGATACCCGCCAGACGCTCGGCCAGCGCCAGTGCTTCGGCGGCCTGCTCGGCTCCGGCCAGCGGCAGTTCGGCGGCTTTGCGGCTGACCTCATCGAGCACGGCGGCTTTATGCGCGCGCTCCGCATCGGTGACGGCAGGCAGTGCATAGGCCTCGGCCAGCGGGCGAAAAGCCGCCGCGTCCTCCTCCACACCGTCCAGCAGCGCCTGACGCAGCTCCCGGCAGCGCTCATTCAGAGCGATGACTTCCTGCTCCACATCGGCGTATTTCTTCTTGCCGATTGTCAGCTCGGCCACCATCGAAAGCAGTGCCGCCCCCAGCGCACCGGTATACGCCGCAGCACCGCCGCCGCCCGGCACAGGCTCCTTCGATGCCAGTTTATCTGCAAAATCCCGACAGCTAAGCCGCAAAAAATCTGTATTTACCGTATTCTCCATCTTTTGTTCCTCCTTGACATAATGGCCGGATATGAAAAAAACCCTTTTCGCCAAATCATAGTGGTCTGACAAACCGGGTCTGCTTCACGAGCAAAGCGCGGCCAAACGATACACGCCTGCTCCGGCCTTTGCTTCTATTATGTATGTTTTATTATGTTATGTTTTGCCTGTATTTACTACTGTTTATGCATTCAGATAGCCTGACGCTCAAACACCGTCCCGGGAGCTGCCACGCGCTGACCCAACAGCCCGGTAAAAACCGCCACCAGCTCGGGATCCAGCACCGTCCCTGCATACATCTGCAGCATATCCAGCGCATCATCCACCGAAAGCCGCCACGCACCGTAAGGCTTGGTGAAAGCATTATACACCCACGCCACCGCGAAGATACGGCTGCCCAGCGGGATATCCAGCCCGGAAAGCCCGATAACACCACTGCCGTCCCATTTCTCGTGATGTGTGCGTACCAGCGGAGCCGCCGCCGCCAGATCCGGAATACCCGCGATGATATCAGCACCCAAATCGGCGTGGTTATCATCCGTAGCACCATCCAGGAAACGCCCCAGATCATAGCAATAGCACAGCGTACGGATAGCCGCCAGTTCCTTGATATTCAGACGCAGCGCACTGCCCAGACGCGCACTGTGCTGCCACAGCAGATCAGCCTCGTTCTTCTGGATGCGCTGGAAGCCGTCCGCCAGCAAATCAGCCGATGCCCTGGCTGCCTTATGCTCCACATGGGCGCTCCGTACACGCGCATTCAAAGATCGCTTGATATGTTCACTGTAATAGATCGGCCGGTTGGCAATATCAATCTCGGGATTTTTCGTAATACTCTCCACATAACTGAAACCGCGCAGAGTATCATCACCGCTGAAGCCCTGATCGCCCGAAGCCGCCAGATATTCCTCATCGGTAAAGAGACCATCCGCCCGGAAATCATCCAGAGGACCATTATTCGAAGCCTTATAACCGGCATAAGCGCCGCACAGCAGACACACCAACAGAACCAGCAGACGCACGGACAGACGCAGCGCCGAAACCTCAGCAAAAAGCGCCCCGCTGATCGAAACTTCCGTCATGCCAAGAGCAAAAATGATACTGTCCACCACCCACAGGACGCTGCCCGTCAACAGGCTGGTGACTATCGGCGAAAGATACTTGCTCAAGATGACTGCACCCCCAACTATATGCTGTGTCGATTTTATCATATTTTGCAAAATATTTCAATATTTTTTCTACATTTAGTAAGCACCCGGCAAACGGTTTTCCCTCCCCCGCGGATACCGTCTGCCGACACCACACCGCATTTTCGCAGCCATCGGCGCAGGCTGCTCACCACCCGCCGCCCTGCTGCACCCGGTTTGCACCACGCCTGCCCCACATCAGCCCCATACACCGCCTCTCACCCCACCCCGAAAATTTTTTTGACACATATCGACCCATATCCACATCTGGTAGCAACAAGAAATCTGGCAGCAGCAAAAAAAGAGCACGACCCTGCCGGGCCGCACTCCTCGATCTGCTCTTTTTATAAAACCACGCCTGTTTATACGACTAATCCAGAATATATACCCGCACGTTCCGCACACCCCAGTTCTTACATTCTTTCTCGGTGTTCAGGAAAATGTCGATACGGTTGCCCTTGATCTTGCCGCCGGTATCCTCAGCCTTGGCGTAGCCGTAGCCATCCACATACATCAGCGTACCCAGCGGGATGACATCAGGATCGACCGCCACGGTAAATCCGGCCGCCGGCCAGGTCCCGCTGGCAGTTTTGTTGCCGGTGTGGGTATAGGCGGTAGCCTTCATAGTACGCACATCGCTATAGGCATACTCCTTGCCGCCGCGGCTGATGACTTTGCGCGTACCGACCGCCAGCACCTCGTTTTGCGCCTCTTTGGCCACAACACGGCTGAGTTCCTGCTTATCTATCGGTACACCGTCTTTATAGGTGATCAGATTGGTGATAACCCTCTCACCGTTGACGCCGGGGGTCAGCACCCTGCTCTGCCCGGTATTCAGCGAAGCATCCTCTTTACGCACCCGCTGCGGCTTGATGACCTCGCTGGTCTGCGTCTGCCGGTAAGTGATACGATTGATGACGATATCGGTGTCCGGGCTGACAATAGTATCCGCTGCGGGCGATACCCAATCACACGCGCCTACCTCGATGCCGTTATTGCTCAGGAATTCCGCCACCGTTATCGGCTGCGTCAAAAAGCTCTGTGTCTGGAAATCCGCCGACACCGCCACAGCAAAAGCCCGCGAAACCTGCACCGTCGCGCCGTCGGTCAATTCGGTATCCGCCGCCGGGCTCACAGTATCCTCATCCCCCAGCACGATACCCTGCTGTGCCAAAAGATCAGCCACAGTAGCGGCATGGGTCTTGATCACAGTCGTGCTGCCGTTATCCACCAGATCGATCTTCTTCTCCGTCAAAGCATAGGCTGCCACGGCAAAGCTCATCAACAGCGCCAATATAACAACAAAAACTATCTTGCCTCTACTCTTGGTATTTGCAAACAAGCTGTCGCGCCTCCTTTTGTTTTTTATGCGTTTAGTTCCATAAAAATACACGTTTGGCAGGGCATCCCCACAATGCCTGCCGGGCAGGGTCATCTTTGAACCTGACTCTCCACCGGAGAGCCCAAAACGACCCTGCTGCCTTACTATTTTACCCTAATACGCACCATTTGTCAAATCAGCCGCCTCCGCAGCCCCGGAATCATCATCTTCATACACTTGATTATATGCGTTTTCTGCCCGGACATACCACTTGACACATAAAAAAACACTACCCGCCAACCCACCACAAAGCCGCAAACAATACCTCCCCTGTTAATACCGGATCGCACGATAAAAGTCAGAAAAAGCAGAGCAATATCGCTCTGCTTTCTCCGTTACACTCAATATATCATACTGTATAAATATAGCATCAAGGATTATTTATCAAATGAAAACCAACTATTTTACCACGAGTTTACTACGATTGAATCAGCCTTAATATGCAACAATATACCTTAACTATATATTTATACACTACAAAACACAGATCATAATGACAAAATTTTCATACTATCATTCCGCCAGACCGTAGAAAAGACGTGCATTCCGCGTGACAGCCGCACCGATCTCCTCAATATCCAGCCTGCGTATCTCCGCCAGCCTCGCTGCTACATAGCGCACGTTGGCCGGCTCATTCGGCTTGCCGCGCAAAGGCTCCGGCGCCAGATACGGCGTATCAGTCTCGATCAATATCCGATCAAGCGGGCACTGTGCCGCCACCTCCGGCAGGGCACGCGCATTCTTATAGGTCAGCGGCCCGGCAAAGGAGATATAAAAATTCATCCGCAGCGCCTCTTTCGCCAGCTCCCAGCTGCCCGAGAAGCAATGCATTATACCGCCAAACTCCCCGGCATTCTCGCGCCGGACGATATCAAAAAGATCCCCGTGCGCCTCTCTGTCGTGGATGACGATAGGCTTGTGCAGATCCCTGGCCAGGTGTATCTGCTCGACAAACCACTTTTGCTGGATATCCCGCGGCGTGGAATCCCAGTAGTAATCCAGACCGATCTCGCCCACTGCGCGCACCTCCGGCCGCGATGCCAGCTCGCCCAGCTCAATAAACCGCTTATCATCCAGCCCGTGAGAATCCGAAGGATGAAAACCCACCGCACAGGTGATATTATCGTACGCCGCCGCCAGCTCACTCGCCCGCTGAGAGGACTCCCAATCACAGCCGATGGTCGCCATCCCCACTACACCGGCCGCAGCCGCCCGCTCCAATACCCCGGGCAGTTTATCACCCAGTCCATCGAGATGACAATGAGAATCAAATAATTGCAGCATTTTCAGGACACCTTCCTGTCAAAAAATTTCGTTACAGCTCACTGCCAACAGTATAACAAATAGCACGCCTTTTTGCAAATCGTTGGCATTCACCGCCCCACCTGCGGCACAGCCGATCGCAGGCACTGCGGCCATTATCACCCAAACCACTATATATGTTGCTTTTTGCTGAATAATAGTGTAATATTACTAATAACGGACCCGCAGAATACCGCATAAAGGCATATCAGCACCGGCTTTGTTGCCGCAGCCTGCATCCTGAATTCTGCTCATTTTGCATTTGGCGTCTGCACCCTGCTCAATCCATATTGTTTTTCTGTCCAGAAAGGAACTTGCTGCTATGATAAAAAAGTTTCTGTCAATAGCTCTCATCACCTGCACACTCGCTTCTTTTGGCTGCGCTCCTGCGCTGGCGGCTGATAATGCCACCACCGCCGCAGCCACGATAGACGGCGTCGAGATAACCTCCGTCACGGTCGAGGACGAGACTTATCTCTTCCTGCCGGCCTCCGCCGATATCAGCCACATTTCTCTGCATTTCACCGGTGATAATCGGCCTGTCACACTGCAGGGCAGCAAAGGCAGTACTCCGGCCGATGCTGTTTTTGACCTGACCACCATCACTGCCCGGGATGATGAATCCCGCTATACACTGCAGAGCATCACCGCAGACGGCAGCGCCACCCCGCTCTATATAATGGAGGGCTCCAAACTACCCACTATCTACCTCAGCAGTGATGATCCGGCTGAGGGACGTGCTTTTGTAGACAGTGCCAAAGCCAACGCCACGACTGCCGATATGAAGCTGATCTCGGCTGATGACAAAGTAATCTATGACGGTGCACTGACCCAATTAAAAGCCCGCGGCAATTCCTCCTTTACCTATTATCCCAAGAAAGCCTATCAGATCAAGCTGGACACCAAAACCGACCTGCTGGGCATCGGTGAAAAAGTCAAGACTTATGTGCTGCTGGCCAATTACGCCGATTCGGCTATGATGCGCGACAAGCTCTTCAAAGATCTGGCAGGTAATCTGGGTATGGCTTACACACCATCCTGCGATTGGGTCAATCTGTATTACGACGGTGAATACCGCGGCGTTTACCTCCTCAGCGAGAAAAACTCCGTCGGCAGCACCGGCATCGATATCACCGATATGGAGGACGCTTACTCCGACCTGAATGCAGATTACGGTGATGACGTCACCACTGCCGAGGGTACCAACCGCTACGGCCAGAAATATACCTATACCACAGGTCTCACCGAGCCTGCCGATATCACCGGCGGCTACCTGATAGAGCTGAACCATCAGAAATTCGACGAAATCAACGGATTCTACACCGCCAAGGGCAAGGGCGTCAATCTGCGCAGCCCGGAATACGGCGGTCAACAGGCGCTGGAATACATCAGCGAATACTATCAGGAGTTTGAGGACGCCGTCTACGCCCAGGATAAAAACGGCAACTACACCGGCTACAATACCACCACCGGCAAGTATTATTACGAATACTGCGATCTTGATTCGCTGGTGCAGACCTACCTTATCCATCAGCTCAGCCTGAATATCGACGCCTACGTTTCCTCTTTCTACTTTTACAAAGATGCCGATGGGCTGATGTACGCAGGGCCGGTCTGGGATATGGATTTTACCTGCGGCAACGGCTGGAGCGAGCAGATCCATACCTCCCGCACCTTCATCAAGCTGCGCTATCTGGCCGAGGCTCTGGGCAAGATACCCAGCTTCCAAAGTGCTGTCGAGGCTTACTTTACCGATACCTTCGCCCCGATGACCGAATTACTGTTAGCCCCGGGCGGTGCATTCGAGAGCTATCAGTCAACGCTCACCAATAACGCCGCGATGAATTACAAGCTGTGGCCTTTTGTTATGATCGGCGATCCCGCCGATAAAAGGCATCTGCGCGCCGACGGCACTACCTATTATACCGTCACCGATGACCTGAATATCTGGCTGACACTTCGTCTGGAGAAACTCAAAGAAAGCTTTGACCCCGCGATAACCGACAGCCGGACCACCACTATCCCCGGCGGCGGCCAGGCGATCACCGAAACCCGTAAAGACGGCAGCACCAAACAAACCGTCCTGGCCGCAGATGGCAGCACTACCATTACGGTATCGCACCCATCCACGGTCAAATCCACTACCGGCACGGTGTCCACCACACATTCTTATATCACTGCGCTTAGTGCCGGCGGCGATATCACACGCTCGCACACTGCCCGGACGCATATCGCACTCAATAAAGCCACCGTCACCTCAGCACAGAATATCGGCCAAACGATATCCCTGCCTATTGGCGAGCTTATGACTATCCCGGACGGGCTGGATTCCATCATCACTATTGATACCGGCTCCTCCTCTCCCCTTGGTATCGAGGTACCCCTTGCCAATATCACCCCCGGCACCGTCGCCATTATGCTCAATTCCGACGGTACCGCCACCCCCATCCGGGATACCCGACTGACAGCTGACGGCATCCAATTCACCGTTGATGATGACGCCTCCATACGCATCGCCGATAACGCCATCCCCTTTACCGATATCAAAGAAAGCGCCTGGCAGCACGATGCCGTAGCATTTACCTCGGCCCGCGGCATTCTCCGCGGTACCAGTGCTGATACTTTCGGCTCTGATGAAGCCACCACACGCGCGATGTTCCTCACCATTCTCGCCCGCATCGCCGGCCAGGATACCACCCCGCAGCACGGTGAGGACTGGCAGCAGCCCGCCCTGAGTTGGGCAGTGGCCAATAATGTCTCCGATGGCTCTGCCCCCACGGCAGCCATCACACGCGAAGAACTGGCTACAATGCTGTACCGCTATATGAGTGAGCCGACCACTGATTATGACCTCAACAGCTTCACCGACAGCAGCAGCATCAGTGATTGGGCTATGCCCGCGATGCGCTGGGCAGTCGAGACAGGCATCCTCCGCGGTGAAGGCAACGGCACGCTGAATCCGACCGCCACCGCCACCCGCGCCGAGGTCGCACAGGTCATTATGAATTTTATGACCATCAGATAGCCCTGTACCAACCGGGTAAAAATTAAAGCCTCCCACTACGGGAGGCTTTAATTTTTGCCGTGCCGACAGGTGAATTTCCCGGCCGGTCAGAGAGCATATAGCTACTTGGAAATTCAGCGTTTATGCTTTTGGCCGTAAAAGGCAGCCCCCATTGCAGAAGCCACCGGAACCGTCAGAATCACGGCCGCAGTGCTGCACAGACCTTGCGCCAGCTCCACAGTCAAATAATCGGAGCTCAGTAACTGGTGAAACTGTATCCCATAGGAAAAGAACACCAGCATAGTGGTCAACGCGCCGCCGGTAAATGCAAAGATCAGAGTATTACCCATTGTCCCGATCATATCCCGCCCCAGGTTTATACCACTGTGAAACAGAGCTTTGGATTCGGGACTTTTGGAGGCCAGAGCGACCTCCCGCAGGGCGGATAGAATAGACACCGCCACATCCATTACCGCACCGACGGAGGATATCATAACAGCGGCAAAAAGAAGCGTCCGAATATCCAGCCCGGTGCTTTGTGCGATCAGCAGCAATCCTTCCGCTTCATCCGTCTGAAAGCCGGTCAGGTGGAAGCTGCCGGAGCAGATGGCAAACAGCAGACACGCGGCCAGTTCGCCCAGCAGTGTAGCGGCGACGCCCAGCAGACATTGTTTGGTGGGACCGTGCAGCAGTATCAGCGTCACTGCCGTCGAGAGAAGCGCTGTAAGGAGTCCCATCAGCATAGCAGAATGTCCGTTGTACAGGGCAGGCAAAACCACACACAGGATAAAGACCAGCGTAAATAAGATTGCCAGACAGGCGTCCAGTCCCTTGCGCTTTCCGATCAGGGCCAGGATCTGAACGAAGAATGCAACAAGACCCGCCATAGGGATGCTTCGGTCATAGTTATAGACG